>JAHJBY010000055.1 GCA_018813285.1 Candidatus Omnitrophota bacterium | reverse complement strand
GGCCCCCTTGGGCTTCAAGGGCAAAGGCGGAGCTTTGCTCCGGATCCTCGGAATCCGTCGAAATCAGGCGTATTCTGGCGTGATTCCTGATGGTTCTAAGGACTTCTATGCGGAATTCATAGCGAATTGAGGCGCAGTCAGACGTCTGCCCGGGGAGGGTGGAACTGGGTAAAATTATACTTGACAAGATCAGAAGATGTGGGGATAATAGCGTAAATAAGTTAGTTTGGGTTAGTTTGAGTTAATATTAAGGAATGAGTATGCCCCTAAACAATGTCCTTACTACAAAAGAAGTTGCTACTTATTTAAAATTGAATGAAAAAACAGTTTTAAAAATGGCTCAATCGGGGGAGATCCCCGCTGTAAAGATAGCTAACCAGTGGCGCTTCTACTTATCCTCCATAGATGAATATATGCAGGATAAGATCATTAAGTTCTCAAAGTACGATTTTGGAAAATTTCTCAAATCCCCGGACATTCTGCCTCTATCCAGGCTGGTGCATCCAGATTGTATAAATTTGCACATGCTATCCGAGACCAAAGATGATGTACTCGTTGAGCTGGTGGAAACCGCGAAAAAATCGAAAATAGCCGTTTCTTCTGACGAATTGATAAATCAACTAAAAAAACGTGAAGAAATGCTTAGTACCGCCATCGGGAACGGCATAGCTATCCCCCACCCCAGGAATCCAAACGATGAGTTATTTCAAAAACCGGGTATCATAATCGGACGAACAATGAAAGGGGTGGATTTTTCGGCACCGGACGGGAAAAAAGTTCACTTATTCTTTATGACATGCGCGCCGGACGTAGTTTTACATCTCAAGCTTCTATCAAAAATAGCCGTCTTGCTTAACGTAGATAGTATTTTTGAAAACTTTATGAAGGCTATTTCCAAGAACGATATTATGCGCATCCTCCTGAAACAGGAACGCATAAATGCTTAACAATATCCGGGAGCGATATGTTACTTATCATACTGCATAACAGCCAGGATTATCTTATGACGCTTCATGGCTTGATCAAAAAAGAGCGTATAGTGGAAACCAGTTTTATCAATCGTGAGAAACTTGGGTGTTTTATGCCTGGCGAACAGTATGCTCCGCGTTCTAAAAATAAAAAAATACTGAAAAATTACGATAAAGCGCTTTTGGCTATTACAAATGACGAAGGCAAAATTATACGCATTAAGCGGTTGATGGATGATCACCCATCTTTGCGCTGGCTTAATTTTGCCGATTCCGGTTTTATATGCACAGTGCCTTGGAAAAGATTTGAGGGCCTAAATAAAAATCTCCTCAATATGGAGAAAGGAGAAACAAAAATGAAACTGAAAAAATATGTCACAAAAGATCAGATGTTGCTTGATCTTAACTCGCGGACAAAAGAGGATGCGATCAAGGAGATGGCGGAACTTTTAAGGAAATCCCCTGCCATAACTAATTTTGATCAGTTCCTCCTGGATGTTTTTGCGAGAGAAAATCTTCAAACAACCGGCATCGGTCATGGAGTCGCTATACCGCACGCAAGAACAAACGCTACAGAAGATTTTATTCTTGCCTTTGGCAGGTCACAGGCCGGTATAGATTTTGGATCTGTCGATAAAACACCTGTAAAACTGATCTTCCTGATGGGGACTCCTAAAAAAGAGGGTTTAACCGATTACCTTAAAATACTTGCCCAGTTGAGCAGGTTGTTAAAAAGACCAGAATTCAGGGAATCATTGCTTGCCGCTCAAGACCCTGAAGAAATTTTGGCGGAATTAACAAGATCTGACGAGTAGGCAAAACGGGTTTTTCATATGAGTATCCTGGTTCTCATAGGCATAACGATCATCTTAGGATTTATAGGCGGAAGGTTCAGCAATAGGTTCAAACTACCGGCCGTCGTAGGCTACCTCTTTGCCGGGGTTCTTTTAGGGCCGTCTTTTCTAAATATTCTTGACGCAAAATGCCTTGACTTGATCGGCATTTTAAATGATGTGGCTCTGGGTATCGTGGCTTTCATTATTGGAAGTGAAATGCGGATGAGCGTACTTAGAAAAATGGGGAAAGGCCTTGCCGCTATAATTTTTTCGGAATCATTCGGAGCATTCTTCTGTGTAGCTTTCGGGGTTTATTTTTTAACGCACAAACTGCACTGGGCCCTTATATTCGGAGCGATGGCGCCGGCCTCCGCTCCGGCGGGAACAGCCATAGTATTGCAGGAATATAAAGCCAAAGGGCCTCTCACTAATGCTCTATACGCGGTGGTTGGATTGGATGATGGGTTAGCCATCATAATATACGCGTTCGCCGCTGTTCTCGCCAAAATGTTAATGATAAAAGAACCCATGTCCTTCATGGCTGTTTTGGGAAAACCTCTTTTTGAGATCTTCGGGGCTATCATAACAGGCGGCATCATGGGTGTTATCCTTGGATATTTCATACGCAAACTGTATAATAGAAGTGAGATCTTAGCCGTAGCATTAGGCGGAATACTGATATGTTCAGGTTTGGCAAGATATTTAAATTTTTCGCTTATACTATCTAATTTGGCTTTAGGGATGGTATTCGCGAACTTTTTCTTTCTGGCGAACCGTAGAACCTATCAGGCGTTGCAAGGTGTCGCACTGCCGATCTACATTATATTTTTCGTGACAGCAGGTGCGCACCTCCAGATCAGCCTCCTGCCTGCCATGGGGGTATTAGGTTTGATCTATATATTCTGCAGAACGCTCGGCCTTATGGGAGGATCCTATCTGGGAGCGACTATATCAAGATCCGATCCCATAATTCGAAAGTATCTGGGTCTCGGTATTCTTTCACAAGCCGGAGTAGCGATCGGACTTGCTATCCTGGCAACCAGAGAATTCAGTGTGTTAGGTCCGGAAGGACAACAGATGGCAGTGGTCGTCATAAACACCATAGCGGCGACAACTATAGTATTCGAGATTATAGGGCCTATGGCAACAAAATTCGCCATATCTAAAGCCGGCGAGATAGGTAAACTGAAACGATAACAACGGAGGAAGTTGTGAAACTTTTAATCATAATACTAAACGCGGAAGAACATTTTGAGACCATACTATCGATACTTACGGAATTGGATGCTCCCAATGCAACTATTATCGAAAGTGAAAAGTTAGAGCAATTCCTGGCAAACAAAGTGCCAATTTTTGCCGGACTAAGAGAGATCATGGGCGAAACCCGGTCTGTCTGCAAAACTATATTGACTTTTATAGATGAAAAAGAGTTTTTACCTAAATTTAAGAAGCTCCTCGCGGAAGAAAAGATCGATTTCAACAGTTCCGATACCGGCATAATGCTTACGATAGCCGCGGATAAAGTGTAATATGGTCTGCATGCCTCGACAAAAACTATCATGCCGCACGCGCAAAAATATATAATCCATGTTGATATGGATGCTTTCTTTACATCCGTAGAGCAAAGGGATAACCCCGCCCTGCGCGGAAAGCCTGTTATTGTCGGCTCTGACCCAAAAGGCGGTAAAGGCAGAGGTGTCGTAGCCGCCTGTTCTTACGAAGCCCGCGCGTTCGGTATACATTCCGCCATGCCGATCTCTATCGCCTATAAAAAATGTCCGCAGGCCGTTTTTCTGCGGGGTTCTATGCAAAAATACGCGCGCGAATCCGACAAGATCCTTGACATTCTGGAGAAGTTCACGCCCGATATCGAGCCAATAAGTATAGACGAAGCTTTCATGGATATTTCCGGCAGTTACCGCGTATTCGGCACTCCTGCCGAAATGTGCCGGAAAATAAAAAACACCGTTAAACGTGAAACCGGGTTGATGGCGTCTATCGGCCTCGCGCCGAATAAAATGACGGCAAAGATCGCCTCCGACCTCAATAAACCTGACGGATTTGTAACCGTACACGAAAAAGATCTTCTTAATTTCCTTCATCCGATGCCGGTAAGCAAGATCTGGGGTGTTGGCGCGAAAACGAAAGAAGCTCTTACCGCGGTGGGAATACGAACCATTGGCGACCTGGCTTCATATGACCGGGCGAAAATTACAGAACTCCTCGGCAAGAACGGATCACACATATGGGAACTCGCCAACGGGATAGACATCCGTGATGTGAAAACAGATGGCACAACAAGGTCGGTCAGTAACGAACATACGTTCGAGGAAGACACCAAGAACGCCGATCTCATTAAAAATACGCTTATGTCCTTGAGCGAGAAAGTCTCCCGTCGTTTAAGAAAATACGGTTTCAAATGCAAGACCATTACGCTGAAGATCAGGTTCAGCGATTTCAGCACATTCACGCGAGCGGTTACAATAGATCACCCTACAAATTTTATCGCGGATCTCTATGAGAATTGTCTTCGGCATGTCGAAAATTTTGATATCCATAAGAAGTCTGTGCGACTCCTCGGCGTTCGCGCCTCAAACCTGTCGG
This sequence comes from Candidatus Omnitrophota bacterium, assembly GCA_018813285.1. Lineage (GTDB taxonomy): Bacteria > Omnitrophota > Gorgyraeia > Tantalellales > Tantalellaceae > JAHJBY01. Next base: position 33,598 of record JAHJBY010000055.1, on the reverse strand, counting down.
ACTCTCTGTGGGAAACTGATCTTTTCGACGGAAATACTGATAGATCCAAAAAGAAAGAAGAGTTACACAAGACCCTTGACCGGATCAAAGATAAGTTCGGTGACGGGGCGATCGGTTTTCGAGGGGTTTAAGGAAGAAGCATCGCGCGTCTGACAGCTTCGGCTTTTTCCGTGCCGAGAAGATCCTCGGCTATCCTTAAAGCGAACGCGGCGGATGTGCCCGGCCCCTTGCTCGTTATAATGTTTTCATCCTGAACCACTTGTTCATCCACAGGTTGAACAAACGCGGAGAATTCTTCTTCCATAGACGGATAACACGTTGCCTGCTTCCCGTCTAATATGCCAAGCGGCGCGAGAAGAAGCGCGGGCGCCGCGCAGATCGCCGCGATAAGGCGGCCTTCGGCGTTCATAACGATTATCAGGTCTTTGAGCTTATTAGAACGAGCAAGATTTTTTGCCCCAAGAGACCCTCCTGGAAAAACGATGGCATCAGGCATAAAATCGATGTCATCCAACCGCGCGTCGGCATTAACAATAACGTCGTGCGCGCCCCTTATTGAGATCGCCTCCAGGCCGACCACTATTACGTCCACCCCGGCTCTGCGCAAAATATCTATAGGAGTGATCGCTTCTATTTCTTCGAAGCCTTCAGCCAGAACAACTATTGCTTTTTTCGACATCCCCCCCCCCCGCATTTTCAACGTGCTTCGTTTACGCCTCTAACGCGAATTCGACCGAAAGCCTCACAAGTTCGCTGATACCCGCGGCAAGCGCCCGTTTTTCGCCATCGGGAATATCCTCACCAAGCCCTTTGACAAGCGGCTTATCACTCACGACAAGAAGACCGGTCGAGACGATCCCGGCCGCGGAAGCGGCTCGATAAACCGCGGAAAGCTCCATATCTATACCCAGAAACCCTTCCTCCTGTATACGGACGAGGTTTCTTTCATGTTCGGCCGCAATGGAACCTATTGTAAAAACAGAACCGCGGCGCAAAGCGCATCCGGCATATAAACGCTCTTCCATAAATTCGAATAGAGATCCGGTATATCCATTATCCGCTTCGATCGTCTCTGCTGTTGCCATTTCATTCGCGATCGAAAATCCCGGGGCGTAATATTTAGAGAACCCTTCACCGTTAAACGCGCTTTCGGCCACCATGAAATCTCCGATCTCACAATCCTTAAGACCGGCACATGTACCGGCGAATACGGCTTTACGCGTCCTGCCGCATCCCATAAGCAAAACGGCATCACCCATAAGACGATCGCCGACTCCGCATCGGACCACTGTGATATTCTTTTTCGTTGTAAATCCGGAATACAGCCTGCCGCTAAAATCCCTGTCGGGGACCAGATATTCCTTAAAATGTTTGATAGGCAGAAATGGTGTTATTATGACCTTCTCGGAAAGATCTGAAGGATCGCAGCCAAAACAGAATCTGAATAATTTTTCTTTGTTCATAGTCGCGGTTTCCGGCACTCGACACACACATTGCTAAGCTCGGGGCTTAACACCCCGCAGTGTTCACAAAGCCAAAACCCCTCCGGAACAAGTTTGCGGCGGCGGCGTCTTTTTAGACGCGGTACTAAAACGTATGTTATCGCGAGATAACCCGCGATGAGCAAGAGAAGCACCACAAAATATACCAGCAAGTTCGCGGTTACCGGAGCGGGACGCACCGCCGAAAGCTGTACCCCCAGATCAGCCAGATGGCCTTCAACGAGTTTCTCGGCGGGTGAATATCTTTCTATTTCCCCCCGGCTGAGAAAACGTATTATCGGAGCGGATATCCTGTTTTTACCGTTATGAAAATCCCGGAGTTTGATCAGATAACTTTTGTAAAATCTGGCGGCCGTGTCAATATCGCCTGACCCTTCATATGCCATGGCGATCAGAAAATCCGTGCCAAAATATTCCGGCCATAACTTTCGCGCGGCAAAAAATTTCTCTCTGGCCTTTTCATTCTGTCCGCCTGAGATTAAATAAACTCCATCCGTGAGATCTTTTACAAATTTTTTCAGATCCCTTCCGGTGCCGCTGGTCGCCGACATCGCATCTATAGATTTTGTGTCCAGCAGGAATCGCCTGTAGGAAAAAAACCCGCTATCGTCGGAAGAAACCCGATCGGCATCCGCGTATATTTGTGGCACCGAAGAACACAATAGCAACAGGGTAAGGATAAAAAAACAAGCGGAATAAAGGATCTTTTTCTTTAGGAATATCATCATGCGCCGGTTTGCAGGAGGCCCAGAACCTTAGCCCCGTAACAACTTTCTAACTTACAATTATTGACCTTGAGTATGTCGCGAAAAACATCGGCAAAATCTTTGTTATCGTCCACGATAAGGATGTTGTGTTCTTTAACCATAGTGCTGATTTTACACCACTCTGTGATCTTTGTCGATAGATTTCTATTTCTCTCTTGACCCTTTGGGATTGGTAAACACATCATTACCCCCTTCTTAATTCTTTTTTTAGCTGACAGCTGAAGACTGATGGCTGAAAGCACTTTTTATCCCTGCCTTGCTTTTTACGGCCGGATATGATACCTTTATTCGGACTTCACTCTGTTGCACCGATAGTTTGTACAATTACCAACGGGAGAAATAGGATGGAAACCTGCAAATTGATGATCCAGATACCCTGTTACAACGAGGAGAAAACCCTGCCCGAAATGCTTGCCGATCTCCCGAAAGAGCTTCCCGGGATCACCTCCATAGAGGTGCTTGTGATAAACGACGGAAGTACTGATAACACCGTAGATGTGGCCCGCGGGAACGGCGTCAAACATATCGTCAGCCTTACAAAGAGAAAAGGCCTCGCCGCTGTTTTTTCGGCCGGGATCGACGCTTCTCTCAAGCTAGACGCCGATATTATCGTGAATACGGACGCGGATAACCAGTACCGGGGCGAAGACATCGGACGGCTTGTAAAACCTATTATCGAAGGAAAAGCGGATCTGGTTATCGGTAATCGAAAGATCGAGGAAATAAAACATTTCTCTTTCATCAAAAAGAAACTTCAGCGCATCGGCAGCCGAGTTGTGCGATACCTTTCCGGACTGGACATACCTGATGCCACCACGGGTTTCCGGGCCTATTCGAGAGACGCCGCCATCGGGCTTAACGTCATATCCGAGTTCACATATACGCTTGAAACGATCATCGCGGCGGGCAACAACGGCATCGCTGTGGAAAACATAGAGATCTCGACAAACCCCCAGACAAGAAAATCTCGTCTTTTCCGGAACATCCCTGAATACATCACAAGATCCATCGCTACCCTTATCCGTGTTTACACGATGTACCGTCCGCTCAAGGTATTCGCGAGAATGGGCGCTGTGATCTTTCTTGGAGGGATCCTGTTAGGAACGCGTTTTCTTTATTTTTTTATCGTGAATAAAGGCGCCGCGGGACATATCCAGTCGCTGATCTTATCCGCGGTCCTCTTAATAGTGGGCTTCCAGATAATCCTTCTGGGGATGCTTGCCGACTTGATCGCCGCCAACAGAAGATTGGCCGAAAATACATTGAACAGGATCAAAAGAATGGAACTGAACACGTCAAATGCGTTAACCGAAGACAAACCATCTCAAGATTGAGATCGTTTTATTGTTTCACAAGCCGCAATTATCTCTCGGCCAACATGCCGCGGTAAACATTTTTTCCTGAAAAGATCGTATCCACCATCCGCTATCCGTTGCCGTAATATCGCGTTATTTCTAAGTTTTTTTATACACAACGTAAGACTTTCCGCGTCTCGCGAGCCGCACAGCAAGACGTTCTCACCATCGGTCAAAAGTTCCCGAACCGCCGGCGTATCGGATGTTATGACCGCCTTACCCATCGCAAGCGCCTCATACACCTTGTTGGGAATGACCATTGCCGCTTTCTCCGTACCGCCGAAAATACCCAGGCAAACCGTCGCACGTGCCATATACTCGGGCAGGCGATCGTAACTTACCGGAGCAACGAACGTTACGTTCTTCAGTCCGCGTTTTTCAGCTTCCTTCCTGCAGGCTTCAAATTCCCTGCCCCTGCCTATAAGCTGGAACCTGGCTTCCCACAACATAGAAGCAGCTTCTATGATATATCCGGCCCCATGCAAAGCCTGGTATTCACCGTGAAAATGCACGAGGAATTCTCCGCCTTCGGTATCATTCCGCGGATACATCACCGAATCGTCCGCGCCTGCCGGTATCCTGCGAAATTTATTCTTGTCCAATTTGAATTCTCTGACAAAATATTCTATGTGCTGGTCCGTGTCGAGTAGCACCAGATCCGCAATACTGCAGGCAAACCTGTCTATAAACCTTGCCGCTCCGGCAAACAAACTTCCCGGAGCCAGAACTCCACGGTCGAAGACCAGTGTCTGGTAAATCGATATAAACGCGTCAAAAATTATTTTCTTGCGGGTAAATAACTTAACCAGCGGCATCAATGTGTGGCCCATGAAACCGACAAGAACAATGTCGCATTTGCCTTTTTTCATCAGGAACTTGAGAAAACCCGATACATACGCGAAAAAGCCCTTCCCGGATCCCGAGCAATCATAAACATCGATACCGGCTTCGGTCATTCCCTTGAGGAAGATCCTCGTCCTGGAATAAGAAAACTCCCTGCCCGGCAAATAACATATCTTTAATTTCGTCATCTTAAAATATATCTCGCTCCGTCAATGAACCCTTTCATCATTGCCCTAATAAGGATCTTCTTCCTATCATAAAACAGTACCGTCTTGGCAATGTCTCTGAGAAAACAGGCCGCATAAAAAGGCATAAGCAGCAATAACACATATAATCCGAACGCATCCCTGATAAAGATGATCTTATTCCTGTAACCGTAATACGCCGTTATTTCATTGAATTTATGCCCACCGGAACTTCGCGTGGCTTTGTGATATACAACCGATCCGGGTTCATAGACCAGGCGGCAGCCTTCGCGCCTGATACGCAGACAAAGTTCCATGTCTTCACAATACGCGAAAAATTTGTCACTGAAAAAAATATTCTCAAGATCGGTCCTGAACATCATAGAACAACCGGAAATATATTTCATTTCCCTCCTGGATCTATCGGCAGTATCTTTTTTACCTTCGTCGATATTTGAGAAAAACGCGATCCCGGGCGGAACGATGGAAATTCTTATAAGATCTATCCCTTTAGACCATATGCGCTCGCCGCCGGTGATCTTTATCTTCGAGCCTACTACCCCGACATTTTTCCCGCTAAAACAGGCGATCTGTTTTTTTAGTGAATTCTTATCTACAACGGTGTCGTTATTTAATATCCATACATAACCGAAATTGTTTTCAACCGCCCATTTTATGCCGTCGTTATTACCTTCCGCAAACCCTTTGTTAACCGAGTTTCTGATAAGATGTACATCCGGAAACATTTCCTTAATACGATCGCCTTCGTCGCCGTCCGAACCGTTATCGACTAAAACCACCCTGAAATCGCTGTAGTTCAACTTTACAAGTGAGTTAAGACATCTAATAGTATCGCTGAATCCGTTCCAGTTCAGAATAATTATCGCTACTTTTGGGTCTTTTTCCATGTTAACAACCTTTGGTCAGCGTGTTACACCACAGACTCAAGTGTTTCCAGAACTTTTTGCGCGGCATAAGACCACGAAAATTCCGCGACGCGTTCGAGCCCTTTCTTTCGCATTGTATTCGCCAGTTCTTTATTTTCCAGTACTTTCCATATACCCCGGCAAATATCATTTACCGAGGCCGGATCCACCAGTACCGCCGCCTCGCCAGCTACTTCCGGCAAAGCCGAAGTATTCGAAGTTACTACAGGGGCACTCCATGCCATGGCTTCCAAGACCGGAATACCGAACCCCTCGTAAAGTGACGGATAAACGAACACTTCACAGTTTTCGTAAAGACCAGATAATTCTCCGGTTGAAACCGCGCCGGTAAATATCACATCCGCTTTTATCTTATCAAAACCTTTAAACTGTATGGTTTTTTTAGATTTCCATCGCATCGAACCGGCAATAACCAATTTGTGCGGCAGTGAGTTCGATGCTTTAAGTTGGCAATACGCCGCTAAAAGCCTTCTGATGTTCTTTCTGGGATGTATCGCGCCGACGTAAAGAATAAAGGGGCCATCGATGCCATGTTTCTTTTTCAGGTGTTCAAAAGATCCGTCAGGCTGTTTTTGCTTTATCGCCGGATCTACCGCGTTCGGAATTACCACGACCTTCTCATCCGGAACTTTCAATATCCGGCATATATCGCCTTTAGAGTTTTGGGATACGGTGATGATCTTGGCCGCTTTTTTCGCGGCGAAACGAAAATAAGATCTCTGATAAGCTCCGTGCCACCCGACGAACGATTCCGGCATGATAAATGGGGTCATGTCGTGAATAGTAACAACAGCGGGGATCTTGCCGAAATACGACACAATATTATTGGTGTAATAGATGACATCCGGGGATGCTTTTCTGACAGCCAACGGCAGGGCGATATGTGGAAATATGAACTGGTCCCAGAGCACCCGAGACACCATCGGGGGAGCTTTCAGCTCCGCCTGGAGTATACCGGCCGTTTTCAGCCGGGGATGCGCAGAGTTACTGTAAACCGTATATCGGTTTTTCGGGCACAAACGGGCCATTTCAAGCAGTATATTTATCGCGGCCTGCCTGGCCCCACCGTGTTTTTGCGCCCATCCTATTTCTGCCGCTATTTTCATAATCCTGCATCTAACCCATTATCTTGCTCTGTTTTGCTTTGTTCTGCCCTTTGCTCGCCCCTGGCCAAACCCACCCCGGATAAACCTGCCCATTACCTGGGCTATTTTCCCCTTGAAACGCACTTTTAATGAAGGATTGTGTATTTTTTTAAGATTGAAATTTATTTTGACTGAATTTTGGAATACTTTTTCCATCCTCCTGTTCTTTTGATGCCTTCTTATCCCGTATCTGGGGAAAATACTTTTTATCACCATATAAGAAAATATTCCACCAACCATAATATTGTTGTTCACTCGAGGGTATTGAGCACTGATAATATCGAGACTGCACCTGTACAATACATAGTCAGCTGTCAACTCCCGCGCCATCGACCATTCCATGTCAATGGGAATCAACTTCTTATTTTGTCTGATAATGTTCCTGAATATAAAATCAATGGAATCGCCGCGCAAAAGAGGGAATCCTTCCTGATCCGCGCGCCCGGCAGAGTAACACCCAATCAGTTCTCGATAATATTCTCTCATTAGTGTTTTAAGGTCGTTTTTGAAATTCCTTCCTGTGGATATCTTAAACAGGTCAAAGATCAAAAGATCCCCTTTGTACCAAGATGCATCATAAACTTTATGCGATAATTTTAAAATGCTTTTATTGTCTCCGTCACTATTCTCGATCATTCTACTTTTACTCACATGCAAACCAGGTTCCGTCTTCAGGGTTGTAACACATTTATACTGATCACGCAAATCGCATGGGGGAAATCTTTTAGCGATCCAATCCGGAGAAATGTTATATTTGGAAACTCCCCGGCTGGCAACGATCAAAAAGGAATTAGCGAATTCTCGCAACAAACCGGCTTGTGATAAGGTTTTTGCCGCGAGCCCTTCGTGAAAAGTATACGCCCGTTTAGAACCGTAACTGCTAAAGGGGACCGTCACCCAATTATGTAAGTAAAAATCCCCTTCATCTCCTGCCCCACTGAAAATCGTTGTTGCGAATTTGTAATCCGGAAAACAGTAATGGTAATTAACATTATCGAAACCCTTGCCGGATAGTATCATATTTATTTCTTTTTTTGAAAATGTTACAGGCACCTTTTCGGACGGGTACCCATGTATTCCTTCGTAAATCCTACCCGTATGATCTTCCTTGCAACCCGACCAGTACTTCAAACCGATCTTGTTCTCAATGGCCAGTATAAGGATACCTCCTGGTTTCAAACCCGCTCCTGCCATTTCTAATATTAATGAGCACGATTCATAAGCATTCCCGCCAAAATACACGGGAGCATATTCAAGAACCCCCGCCAAGACAACAACATCATAAATGGGCTCCGGTTTTATGACCTTGATATCCGAACAGAATATCCTGACGTTTTTCATGTCCCTACATCTCGCACGCGCTATTTTCGCTCGAAGATAACTGCCCTCAACTCCATCCACAGCTCTGAATGTTTCGCCTAAATATCTTGTTAGCGCTCCACATCCGGATCCAGGTTCTAAAACATTCAAATCCGGTGGCAAGTCGAGAGCTTTGATGATATTGGATCTCCCCGCGCCTAAATGATATAGCGAGGCCCAGCTCCGAGCTGCTTTCATTAGATCTCCGGAGTTATTTTTTATATCATCTGTTTTTTTAATAGTTCCCAGGATATATTTTTCTTCAGAAAATCCATCCGAATAAATAAATTTGCCCGGAGAACAACCTGTGCCCTCCTTGGGGACAAAAAGATCGGAATTTCCCTCATGTTTAAAATCCGAAAAAGATAATACTATTTCTTTTTTTTCATCACCCATTTTGATCCTTTACAGTTCTGGCAATATTTAAACCTTTCATCAGATATAATAGACTGAAATATATAAGCGCCGCGAAAGGCATCAAAATAAAAAGATTTATCTCTTTAAACAACACTATAAATATCCCCATCACAGCCGTTGATGAGATTATTTTGATCCAGATCTTCCAATAATTTATAGCCCCCGGCAGAAAACCGATCCGGTACAGCAATACAGCTTCAATCGAGATCACAAAAAATCTTGTCAGGTTAGTGGCAAATACCGCGCCCATATAGCTAAACCTTGGTATAAGCATAAGATTTAACAAAATATTGGCCCCAAAAGCCGCCCCGGTAATCTTCATCAGCGCGATTTGTCTATCGGAAGAATTTAAAGCGCTACCGAACGCCCCTCCGATCGCGGCAAACAGAAACGACCAGATCAGCATCTGAAGCACCAAAATGGACTGCTCGAATGTACGCCCATAAACCAGCAATATCAACCTTCCGGACAGCAACATTACACCTATGCATATCGGAAAACTGATTATGAATATATACCTAAGAAAATGATTGAAAACATTTTTGAATTTGTCTTTCGAACTTATAAAAGCATGTGACAAGCGCGGGAAGAAAACACCTTGTAAAAGCGAAGGAATTCCTATCAATAACAATAAAAACCGATGGGCGGCCCCGTACCATCCTACAGCGATATCTGATTTCATGACATACAACATGATCACATCCGTATGATAATACCCTGATATGAAAATAAAAGTTAATCCAAACGGCCAGACTTGCTTCAGGAGCTTCCAACAAATTGAAAGATTAACTTTCAATAAGAATCTAGAAAAATACTTCCGTACAAAAATCAAAGAAAGAACGATGCCGACTACGGTCGATCCTATGTAAGCAAAACTGATGCTTACAAGAGAACCACTACCTGCTATCAAAAATCCCACCAGACCCAGCAAGCCCAGGCTCTGAAACACGGCACAGACGGTCTCATACTGCATCTGTTCATTAGCGCGAAAAATAGAGTAAAAAAACACAGTGAAAGTATTGATGACTGTGTAAATCCCCAAAAAATAGACCAATCTGATAACGTCAGCTTCTTTGCCCAGCAAATTGATCACAACAGCTATTAAACTTAAACCGATCAAACTTAAAATAAATTTTATCAAAATTATGTTATCAATATACTGGGAACTCTTCTCCTTATGCCGGGCTACCTCACGTACTACCAAATAACTGAACCCGAAATCCATGGCGACCGCGAACAACCCGACAAAACTCAAACCGAACACCAGCTTACCGTAAATTACAGGCCCGAAATGACGGGCTATCAAGATGACAACAACAAAACTCACTACTTGCCGAATTATAGCGGAGATCACCAGCCAAAATGTGTTCTTAAAAATAATTTGTCTGAATGTTTTATTTTTCAAAAAAAGCGACTTTAATCTTATCGCGCTCATTTCAACGCCTTTTATCATCTTCTGAATTTTCGAGAGAGTCGCATTAAAAATAACACGCAACATCCGGGGCCACCAGAACAATATCGATATACAAAGTCCTCATAACAGCATACAATACTATCATCACTAAAACGCCTGTCGCCGCGTACCGGGGGTACTCCTTCCGGATACATCCGGCCCTCTCGGCAAGTGAGATCTGAACCCTCGAAGATAATACGACGAGCGGAACAATAGCAGAGGCGATGTATCTGCTCTGATAGTTCTGCCATAAAATATAGGGAACAAAAGTTAACATGGCCGCGATGAGCAGAAACGAATATTCTTTCAGGCGCTTTTTATCAAAGATCGGGAATAACACCGCCGCAAAAGAGAACACATAAAAAGGAGAGAGTTCCGTGAGCCTGCCCATATAAAAATACCATGGCTCGCCTTTGAACATCCCCATATCCCATCCTGCCGCGGGTATAAAAAAGATACTGCAAGTGTTCGCGATATGTTTCCGCAGAATAAAAATAATAGCGCAAAACAGGCAGATAGAAACGATTGCGCCGAAGCTCGCGGCGGTTCGGGAAAAATGTCGACCTCGCGGATCCATGTATTTTCGTTTTATCAATACAGCAGCCCCTGCCGCTGCTGCCGCGATCAACGCCGGAACCCACGCTACCCCTACTAAGCGCCGCATCCCATTCACGGCTTTCATGACCTCAACGTTAGCGGTGAACATTTCATTACCGTACACCGCATGGTTCCACCAAAACCACGGCAGGAGCATTATGAACGGTATGAATAAGCTGGCAATAAACGCTTTTTTCTTAAAAAAACGTCGGTCACAGCATAATGCATAGATGAATATGATCATGGTGGCCAACGCGCCCGGATATTTTGTAAGCGCCGCGAAGCCTGCCGCGACCCCGCTTGCTATCACAAGCACCGCATTGTACCGTTTCACTGCAATCGCGAACAAACACAACGATAGAACAGCAAAAAAAGCCAGTGTCGTCTCCATCCATATTTTCTGCGAACTTATCCAGATGACCGGCTCTATCGCCATGATAAGGGCCGCGTATATTCCTGTTTTACCATCGAATAATGCCGCGCCTAAAAAATACGCTGTTATTATCAGGAGAAGCCCAAAAAACAACGATACCAGAAAAGCGGAATTATATGTAGTTCCGAATAGCATATGGCTGAGGACTATCATGGATGTAAATAACGGCGGATGTTTGAATAACGGTTTATTGAAATGCGGATGTTTGAATAACGGTTTATTGAGATAAGGTGGAAGTTTCCGCCCTTCCGGCCGGCCGGTCTGATAAAGCTCTGCTGTGTTGTACGCGGCCGGATCTCGCGCAACCTGGACCGCAAGTGTGAAATAAACGACCTCGTCACAGCTTAAAACGTTCCGGTTCTTGAAATTGTTAACACGCCCGATGAACGAGACCACTACAAGGATTATGAGAATAGCCGCCGCGGCTCTTTTCATTTATCTCTACCCTTCGCCCGGATCTTTCTGTCGCAGAAAAAGTTTTTCCGCGAACTCGAGATCGGCTTGATCGGTGAGTTTTATATTTCGTGTTGAGCCCGTTATCACCGCGACGGGCGCGCCCATGCCCAACACCAGGCCGCAATCGTCAGTGGCGCCGGCGATACCGCTTGAAAGGGCCTTCTCATGCGCTTCCAGGATAAGATCATACCTGAATCCCTGCGGGGTCTGGACCCTCATCATGGTATCCCGTGAAGGAATCCCGATTATACACCCATCCGCGACTTCCACTATCGTATCCGCGGCCTTGACCGCGGAAGCCGCGGCGCCTTTTTTAGCGGCCGCCTCAACCGTACGTTCTATTGTATTCATCCCGACCAACGGCCGCACGGCATCATGTATCACAACGTATTCTGTTCCAGTCGGACAATTTTTCACACCAATAAGAGAAGATTCCTGACGTGTCCTGCCGCCGGCAACCACGGTACGAACCTTTTTCATACCGTACTCCTCTATGATGCCTTTCAAGCGGTCAATGTACGCAGAGTGACAAACTGCCACAATGTCCGTTACACATCCGCTCCTTTCGAATGCGGCAAGGCTATGCGCGATAACCGGCCGGCCGGCAAGCGGAAGGAACTGTTTAGGACAATCAGCGTCCATACGTACACCTTCCCCGCCGGCAAGTATTATCGCGACCGTCTTTCTCTCCATCTTGCCACCTTTACCCGGTCCCACCCCGGAGATGAGATCGGGCCCTTAAAACTTGACTGCAGGTACGGCCTTCACCGACTCATCCACTTCAAAATATTCCCGTGGTTGTGTCAACCCGCGCATCGACGCGAATATCGAACCAAAGACCGTGCGCCTGTACGCGTTGAACACCTTTACATCCCGGTTGTACCGCATTCTTTCAACCGCTATCCTGTTCTCTGTCCCTTCAAGCTGGCTCTGCAGGGCTAGGAAGTTCTGATTAGACTTAAGCTGCGGATAATTCTCCGCGACAAGAAGAAGCCTGCCAAGAGCGCCTGACATTTGATTGGCGTTCTCCATTTTTTCGGCCTGGGTATCCGCTTTTCCCCACTGGCTCCTAAGCTCCGTTACCTTTAGAAAAACGTCTTTCTCCTGGGCCGCGTATCCCTTTACCGTATTAACAAGGTTCGGAATAAGGTCATTTCTTCTCTGCAATTGATTGTCGATCTGCGCCCATGCGGAATTAACGGCTTCGTCCAGACGAACTACGTGATTCAGTCCGTTGATCAACCAACCGCCGATCATAAGCACCACAACCACGATCACAATTAAAGCTATCCATAAAGCCTTCATATTTACCCCCTTTTTTCGTATTGTGTATATCGTATTCAGGCTGTGTCATAATACACATTTCAACCCAATAATTGTCATCCCCGCGAAAGCGGGGATCCATAAGATCTTATAAACGACATAAACAATGGCTTTTCTCGCGTTATGACACAGCCTCATGACTCAATACTCTTCACCAACCCCCGGACGCGCCGCCTCCTCCGGAAAACCCTCCACCAAACCCTCCGAAGCCTCCGCCGAACGATCCGCCTGAACCACCCGACCAGTACGCGCCTCTACGGCTCACAAGAAAAAACATTGTTCCGAACCTGAATCCGAAGATTATTATAAAAAGCAACAATGTTAACAAAGGTGACCCGCGTGATTTTTTGGACCTGTAATGCGCCGGAATTGCCGCTCCGTCCCCCGCAAGATCGATCTTGACACCGTATTCTTTCTCCAGCAACCCCGCGATCGCCGCGACAGCCGCGTATATTCCACCGGCGTAATTCTCCGTTTTGAAATTAGGGATCATCTGTTCGTTGATGATCAGCTTGCTTTTTAGATCGGTAACGGTGCCTTCAAGCCCGTACCCTACCTCTATCCTGGCCTTTCTGTCCACCGTAGCGACAAGTATCAGGATGCCGTTATCGGAACCTTTTTTGCCTATACCCCATTTTTGAAACAGGGCCTCCGCGTATTGCTCTATAGTGAGCGGTGAAGTGGTACGAACAGTGACAACTGCCACTTCAGCGGAAGTTTTCTCGTCAATAACGGTAAGCATATTTTCCAGTGCAACCGCGGAATTTTCTGGGATCACCCGCGCGTAATCGTTAATGAATCCCTTGGATGCGGGGAGCCTGACTTCGGCACCCGAGGACACTCCCACAGCCAGGCAAAAAATGAATGCACCGGCAATAATTGTTGTTGTTTTTTTCATATCACGTATCCTTACATTTCATCTACAGCGTTAGATAGACGTTCCAGTTGTGCTACAAACGCGTCTATGAACAACTCCGCGGAATGCGTCCCTATGCGTCCGTCTGCCCGCCCGTCCCGGAGCACTGCAAGAAACGGATCGACATCAATGCCAAGCTCTTCCGAAAGGCCGCGGAGGATCTCCGCCTTGTCGAGAGACGGTGCTTTTCCGCTTTTTATCCTGAGAACGCTCCGAAATACGGGGAACAATACCCGCATGGCCGTCTTTATGAGCCTTTCCAGCGCCTTTGGCCTTAACGCCTGTTCGAGGTAGGCTTGACGCAGCGTAAGAAGTTTGCCCTTGATCTGATACTCACATTCCCTTCTTATATCCTCATCAGTAACGGTTATTTTTTCAAGAACATCTTCACCGAAAAGAATAAGCTGCGTATCCCTCATCTCCATAAATTCCATGGGAAAAGTATCCATCGACATTTCGATATATTTGCGCGTTAGAAAAAGCGGAACAATTATCTTTTTCTTCAGCCCGGATCTTAATAATTTGAGCGCCGGCCTCAGCGTCCGGCAGGAGGCGTCTTTGAGGATAACGGCAATACTAATATCCGATCTCTTGGCATTATAATCCGGCCCGGTGACACTACCGTAAGCAAAGACGGAGACAATATCGTTCATGAATATTTTTAACAATTTCTCCAGGTACGGCGTAAGAACTTTCCCTGCACCGTCCGGAAGTTTATCAAGATTTTTCAGCTCCATTATCCCCTCCGTTATCTATCATAACATTACTGAACATTAGATATGTGTGTTCGCGGCCACATCCCGCACGTCGCAACATTGTAGCATTTTAAACGGTTATAGGCAAGTTCACCCTCCCCGGGCAGTTCACCTGACCGTACTCGGCTTGACAACCCACCCTTTTCTGTTGAAAAATCACTGTAAATGTGATAACTTGACCCCTGTTTTTTCATTTCATCGTTGTTGTATAAAAACTAAAATTGTCAGGAGGCTGATTCATTATGGTGTTCATCCCCATAATAGGCGTTATCGGGATCGCTTTTGCTCTCATCACATTTTTTATGCTGATGAAAAAACCCGAAGGTAACGACCTTATGGTGGAAATATCCCATGAGGTTCACAAGGGTGCTATGGTTTTTCTTGCGCGAGAATACCGGGTCATTTTTGTCTTCGTGATCGTCATGTTTATTGTTATCGCGAAATTTCTTTCCCTGGAAACCGGTATCGCTTATATCTCGGGCGCTTTCTCATCAATGCTGGCCGGCTTCATAGGAATGAAAGCCTCCACTCGTTCAAGCGCAAGGACTTGTGAAGGAGCTCGCGCGAAAGGAACCTCGGAAGCCCTCGACATCGCTTTTAGGGGCGGGTCCGTAATGGGTATAACCGTAGCGGCTCTTGGCGTCATAGGTATCGGCACATGGTACCTGATCACAAAGGATATGCCGGACACCTCAGTTATCACCGGTTTCGCTTTGGGGGCAAGCTCCATAGCTTTGTTCGCTCGTGTCGGCGGAGGTATTTTTACAAAAGCGGCAGACATGGGCTCCGACCTGGTAGGTAAAGTAGAAGCCGGTATCCCGGAAGATGACCCGCGTAACCCCGGTGTCATAGCTGATAACGTCGGCGATAATGTCGGCGATACGGCCGGCATGGGAGCGGATCTCTTTGAATCCTATGTAGGGTCTGTTGTCGCTACCATGGCTATTGGTGTTTCAATGGGGACAAACCACCTGGCTCATATGTCCTTCCCTATCGTGCTCATTACCATCGGCCTTGTAGCATCAATGGTGAGCGTGCTATCAATGCGATTCCTGAAAAAACTTAGCCCTCAAACCGCTTTGCGGAATACCACTTATGTCGCCGGCATATTGTTTTTGGCCGGCGCGTATTTTACGGCTCAAAGAATGTTCGGCGGAGTAAATTATTTCTGGTCGATCCTGGCAGGTCTCATGGCCGGCGTACTTATCGGGATTGAAAGTGAATACTTCACTTCCGGTAAGCCGATCAAAGATATCGCCAAAAGCTCGAAATCCGGCCCGGCAACGACTATCGTCTCCGGCTTGGCCGTAGGTTTTGAAAGTACGATCCTGCCTATCCTTACACTCTGCGCGGCGACACTTGTGGCGTACAAATTCGGCAACCTGTACGGCATCGGGCTGGCAGCGGTCGGGATGCTTTGCACCATCGGCATAGTCATGTCCACTGATTCATACGGCCCCATAGCCGACAATGCCGGGGGTCTGGCCGAAATGTCCGGACTCGAAAGCGGCGTAAGAAAGATAACGGACAAACTCGACTCACTCGGAAACACCACAGCGGCTATCGGTAAGGGCTTTGCTATCGGATCCGCGGCGCTTACTGCATTGGCGCTTTTTGCCGCTTTTCAACAAGTAACCGGGCTTAAAGAGATCAATCTGATCGATCCGTTATCCATTGTTGGACTATTTATCGGAGCCCTTGTCCCCTTTGCCATAGCGGCCATGACATTAAAAGCCGTCGGCAGAGCCGCGGATAAACTGGTTCATGAGATCCGCCGGCAGTTCAGGGAAATAAAAGGGCTGCTGGAAGGAACCGCCAAACCTGACACTCAGGCTTGTATAGATATCGCGACAAAAGGCGCGTTACATGAAATGATCCTCCCCGGCCTCACGGCCGTGATCGGTCCGGTGATCGTCGGGATATTCCTCGGGGTTGAGGCCCTGGGCGGTTTTCTGGCAGGTGCTACGGTTACCGGCGTTCTGCTCGGCATTATGATGTCTAACGGCGGAGGCGCGTGGGATAACGCCAAAAAATGGATAGAAGAAGGAAACCTCGGCGGGAAAGGAACAGAAACTCACGCGGCGGCAGTAGTCGGCGATACCGTGGGTGATCCATTCAAAGATACTACCGGCCCGGCCATGAACATTCTTATCAAGTTGATGGGTATCGTCTCGCTTGTCTTCGGTTCCTTGTTCGTGACACTTAATAGTTCGTTCGTCTCACTGTTTTAATAAAAAGCTGTCAGATGTCAGCTTTTAGTTTCTGGTTTTCGGTTCTTGAGAGTATCTATTAAACTCTAACAACTAACAACTAACAACTAACAACTACTTTGACGTTAGCGAACGAAGTGAGCGATGACACTTTGACACTTACAAAGGAGTTCCCATGGATCTTGATAATGCTATCCGTAAGATACCAAATTTTCCGAAACCGGGCGTCCTGTTTTACGACATCACCAGCATTTTTACTAACCCTAAAGCTTTTCAATACGTGCTAAGCCGCATGGAAGAAATCTACGAGGATTCTGATATAGACGGCATCGTTGCCATAGAAAGCCGCGGATTTCTTCTCGGAAGCCCTTTTGCCCTCGCAAGATCGATACCTCTTGTCCTTGCCCGAAAAAAAGGTAAACTGCCCGGCGAAACCATCGCGCAAAGTTATTCGCTGGAATACGGCGAAGCAACTCTTGAAATACATAAAGAGGATCTTACCCCGGGAAAAAAATGGCTCATTGTGGACGATCTGATCGCCACCGGCGGAACCCTTGAAGCGGTGGCAAAGATGATCGAAAAACAGGGAGCTGAAGTTGTCGGTATATTTTCGATAATCGGACTGCCATTCCTGAATTACCGGGAAAAGATCGGCAGGTACGCTCCGACAACACTTATCGATTACGCCGGCGAATAGCAGGAGGCCTTTTGCGAAAGAAACATCTCTTAATTCTCTTTCTTTTTGTCGCGTTGGGCTTTAGTCTACTGCCCCGGACAAAAGCGTTTTCATCGGATAGGCCGACAACCGGTGTATGGGTGACCGTCTTTGCCCCGGAAAAGATCCTGTATTCAAAAGAGAATACGGATCACATGATCGAGATCTGCCGGAAAACGGGTATCGATCATATCTATCTCCAGATATACAGAGCAAACAAGGCCTATTACGACTCAGATATTGCCGACCGGAAACCTTTTCTCGAAATGAAAGCCGCCGCCGGATGCGACCCGGTTCAATACATTATCGACCGGGCAAAAAAGAATAGCATAGAAGTTCATGCCTGGGTAAATTTGCTCTCCCTGGCAAAGAATGAAAATGCCGGGATACTGAAAAAATACGGAAAAGGGATCCTGACACTTGATCAGCACGGCGACCCCTCTTTTGTGTCGAATCCGCCGGATAATTTTATTCGGGAAGATCAGATATTCCTTGAACCCGGAGACTGGCGTGTAAGGGAATACCTTGTCGCCATAACGGAAGAGATCGCAAGCAAATATCCCGGGCTTGCCGGATTACACCTGGATTACATAAGATACCCCGTTGCCGTCCCTTACGCCCCCGGATCGAGGTTTAACGATCCCGCCATCAGTTACGGTTATTCTGACGTGAATATAAAAAAATGCATAAAGTTTACGGGGCTCAACATAAAAAGTGCGAATCTGTCACGGGAAAATTATCAAAAATGGGATGACTGGCGGAGAGACCAGGTTACCGGCCTTCTTCAGGTTATTTCAGAAAACATACGCCGCCTAACTCCTTCTATGAAAATATCCTGCGCAGTCGCGCCCTCCGTTCCGCGCGCGTATCTGGTGTCTTTTCAAGATTGGACAAAATGGCTCTCTCGCGGCCTGGCAGATCATATTGTCACCATGAACTACACTGACGACACGCGCCTCATGACGCTTAATGCTCATTCAGCCTCGCGGCCGGAATTGAAAGACAATGTTTATATCGGCGTCGGAGCGTATTTATTGAAAGAAAGCCCTGACATGATCGAAGAACAACTGCGCGTGTTGTATGATCTGGCGCCCGGTGGAATCGTTATTTTCTCGTATGACGAAATAGCGGAAAGTAAAAAATTACAGGATTTTATGGAGAAGAGTACTAAGTCCCGATCCCGGCAGCTTTCTTCAACCGGTTCATAACAGCCAAACCGATACCTGCTTCCGGTATCGCTTCGGCGATAATAAGATCTACATCATCTTTATCGAACTCCCTCAATACGTGGAAAAGCTCTGAAGCACAAGCCCTTGCGTCTATAGATGGACCTAAAACTTTGCAATGAAACCCTTCGTATTCCAGCGCGTGCTCTTCTTTTGCCATCACGCCGACACTCAGTCCGCGCCCGGAAGCTTCATGTGCTTCTAATAAAACTTTTTCCACCTGTTGGGGATCATCATCAACGATCACAACTTCCGCCAGAGGTGAATAATGCTGTGGGTATTTTCCGGGTGATTTCGTAATTACCTCTTTCTCTGTATAAACGCATATCATACCCACAACTGACCGGAGTTCCTCAACATCTATGCCTCCCGGCCGCAATACAATAACTTTCCCGCTGACAATTTCCACTACAGTGGATTCCACACCGATATCTGTTTTTCCTCCGTCAAGAACAATGTCCACAGAACCGTTAAGGTCGTCGATAACGTGCTGAGCGGTCGTCGGAGAAGGCCGGCCAAAAAGATTCGCGGAAGGCGCGGCCACCGGACAACCGGAGGCTTTTATGAGGCGCTTAGCAATATCATTAGAGGGCATGCGAACAGCCACCGTTGAAAGCCCTGTGGTAACGATGTCCGGCACCCTGTCGGTCTTCTTAAGGATCAATGTCAATGGACCGGGCCAAAACCGGTCTATAAGTTTTTTGGCTTCATCAGGAACTTCTTCTACCAGCCAGCTCAAATCGTCCCTATTCGCGATATGTACAATAAGCGGATCGTCAAGCGGGCGTTTCTTTGCTTCAAATATCCCGGCGACGGCTTCCTGGTCCATAGCATTCGCGCCAAGGCCATAAACTGTTTCGGTTGGAAAGGCGACCAGCCCGCCGCTTTGTATCTCCCGGGCGGCCTGCCCTATAAGAACGTCGTCAATATCTCCGGGGTCAATTCGTAAAATGTTTGGTCGCATATCGCATCTCATACAAGTATCAGAGTATCATCGCTCACTTTGTTCGCTAGTGTCAAAGTTTATTTCTTACGGATTTCATAAACGCAGTAAGCATAATGGCTATTTCCTGGCGCTGTTTTTCCAAGACATCGTGTTCGCTCTTTTCAATAAAACCCAGTTCTTTCACAACTTCCAGCAGGTACTCAACTTCAACCAAAGATCTGTTAGAGATATTTAAAAACCTGAGAAACTCTTTCTTGCTAGTGTCTGCTTGACCTTCGACTATATTTATGGGAATCGAAAAAACAGCTCTTCTCAATTGAGAAGTCAAACCATACAGTTCCTCTTTAGGAAAGCCGTGGGCCACTTTATATATTTCAAGGGCAAATTTATGGGATTCCTCCCAAACTTTTAATTTTCGATATCCTTTATTCTGCATTCCCTGACACTCTGACACTTTGACACTTTACTACAGCTCTTTTCCTGTCAATATCTTATACACTTCACGGTATTTTTCCGCGGTTTTTTGAACGATATCGAGGGGGAGTTCCGGCCCCGGAGGTGTCTTATCCCAATCCAGAGTCTCCAGGTAATCCCTCACGAATTGTTTGTCAAAACTTTTCTGGGGCTCTCCGGCCGCGTATTCCGCCGCCGGCCAGAAGCGCGAGGAATCCGGGGTAAGAACTTCATCCATCAATATTATCTCATCGCCGATCTTCCCGAACTCAAACTTCGTGTCCGCTATGATTATTCCGCGGGAAGCAGCATGGTCACGCGCCGTCTCATATATCGCGACAGATTTTTCTTTTAGCAGCTTAAAGACATCGGCTCCTACCCTGTCCATTGCCTCCTGCTGTGAAATGTTTTCGTCATGTCCGGAATCCGCCTTGGTCGAAGGGGTAAATATCGGCTCACCAAGCTTATCCGATTCCTTTAATCCTTCCGGAATATCTATATCGCATACCTTCCCGGTTTTTTTATAATCTTTCCATCCGGATCCGGAGATATACCCTCTGATTATACATTCAACCGGTATCGGTTCCGCTTTTTTAACAAGCATGCTCCGCGCGTCCAGAATATCGCGATATTCGAATAAACGCGGTTCAACGCTTATGATCTCGTCAATATCAGAGGTTATTACATGATTGGGGGTGATATTTTTTGTGAGATCGAACCAGAAAACAGAGATCATGTTCAGGACTTTGCCTTTTTCAGGGATACCATTCGCCATTATGACATCGAACGCGGATATCCTGTCTGTCGCGACAAAAAGCAGCTTATCCCCCAGATCGTAAACATTCCGCACTTTCCCCTGCCTGAATAACGGTAGAGGCAGATCCAGATCCAATAATGCTCTACACATTGGAACTCCTATGTCAACCGTCAGCGTATTTTAGTATCGCGTATTGCGTTACCCATCACGATTCACTTGTTCACGATACGTCTTTTTCCAATACGAACGGTGAGACGTAATCACCATATTTCTTCCGGCATTCTTCAAGCCGCGCCACCTGGTCATTAAGAGCCTTCATAAGTACATGTGGAGTATCAAACACTTTTGTGTGGTATATTTTTTTAATCCTTTCCTTTTTGGCTATACGCTCGGGGATACGCAGCATAAACTGTTCCTCATATTCGTCCCCGGTGTAATCTTTTCCAAGGATCTCTTTGAATATCGGCACAAGATCTTCATATTTAGGGTAATACCCTGTAGGCGTCTTTATCGCTTCTATCTCACCGTGGACGCGCCTCTCCATCCATTTCACCCACACATGTTTATCTTTGATACCGTTAAGATATTTACCATCTTTTCCGCGTAAGAAATAATTTACATGAAATATCAACGGCGGTTTGTTCACATCTTCGACTATGTCCAGATTATTTTGTATATACCTTCCGATGGGCACCGAAAGGAAATCGAGGTTGGCCATCAGATTGAATTTTCTGACCCCTTCCTGTCCCAGGGTCGCCGCCGTCGTTTCGGATTCGATGGTCGCGGCCTGCGTCAATATCCCATGCGCCCAGTCAAAAGATTGTTCAACCGGAACATTCGTATCGGAATCTCTTCCGCCGTATATAACACCTTTTATTTCTACGCCCTCGGGGTTATCAAGGTTTTCATCGCAATTGCCAAGGCTTTTTATTCTAATGGTGTATCTCGCGTTCTTGTGCGCAAGCAGAACTTCTTTATCGTCGGGGCCTTTTTCCCCCTTAAACCATTTTCCGGAAAAATTTATTCCTTCCATCGGTTCTTCTAATCCATCTTCAATCCAACGCGGTTTTTTCTCCGCGGTAACCAACACATTTGAGAAGATAACCTCCCCGGGACTGGTTAGCGCCCCGTATATAGCCGGATCGTTCGCGTCATTCACGTCTTGGATGATCCCAAAAATCCCTCTTTCAACATTTACCGCGTGTATTTTGCCTTTTTTTTCACGAAGATACGCGATATCATCACCTATGATCTTTTCGCCTTCAAGCATCGCTGTCGCTGTCTTACCGCACGCACTCGGGAAAGAACCGGTAAAATAAGTTATTCTTTTCTTGCCCGGGCCATAAACACCCATTATAAACATATGTTCCGTGAGCCACCCTTCTTCCGACGCCCTCTTTATCGCTAAGCGCATAGACAGTTTCTTCAAGCCCACGGTATTACCCGCGTACTGGGTGTTCGTGCTGAACACCATCTCTTTCTCAAGGTCTATATAGACCCTGCGCTTATCCACGTTACGACTAACACCATTCTCCAACTCACCGGCACTGTGAACAAATCTGAAAAATTTTCCTGAATCGCCCGACCTTTTGAATTCCTCATATCCGCTGCGGTACAATATGTCTTCCGAATGAGATACATAACTGGAATCTGTTATCTGAACAGTAGGAATGGAAAATTCAGAATTAGTGGGACCAAGGCAGAAAAAAGCGACATACATCTCTTTACCGGACATGATGCCTTTCAAGATGTCGTGCGCATCTTTCAATCCCTCATCCCTCGCCGCCGAGCTGATATCTGACCCCAGGATCTGATCAGGACGTAATAGGTATTTTGTGTTCGCTTTGTCTCGCCCCTGATCAAAATAACCGTCGAAATGTGCCGTATGACCCTCGATTGCCAAGCACTGTTCTTCTCCATTTGTGATAGATCTATTTCTTATGTATTCCGCGTCTTTCTCGGAATCCGTCCGCACGAAAACTGAAGCAGGATCACACAATTCCACATATTTCGCCACAAACGCGTTAAGTTTGGCGTTATTAAGCGCCTTAAGCTTTTCATAGTTCTCTTTGCCGCATTTCGGCAGCAATATGTCTTTTATTCGATCTTCCATAAAGTCATCCTATTTGTTTAACCTCATTCAGGGCAAAAACACCACATTCTCGTCCCATCTCCCCCATTACAGGACGGATTGCCCTCACTCCAGACCGCATGGGAACCTACATATTACAATACAAACCGAAACGTGTCAAACGTTTCATCAAACAACGTTTCATCAAACAAGGGTCATCCTTCGACTTCGCTCGGGACAGGAGGGTCATGGGGTAATACCAGGGGCGGGGTTTGGGGTTTATTCTTGACCCCAAGCGGACAAATGTGCTATATTCTCGTCATACATCAACCTGAAGGGTTCTCTAATGAAAGTAAACCTGTCTATTCGCGTATTCTTCGTGTGTTTATCCGCGGTTTGTCTGTTATCGGCCGGATGCGTAAGTTGTCCAACTGTCATATGTGACGTTTTGGGAACATCCCACGCGGACCTCGAAAAAGCACGTGCTGCCGGCATAAAAAAAGAGATCGGCCTTGATAAGGCTGAAGCGTTTGATAAAGTGCTGCAAGTCCTCAAGGAAAACAAAATTGACATATATCAGAAGGATCTAAAGAGGGGTTACATTATAGCTCTGGGTTTTCCAAAACAAACCGATACCACGCGTGTCGGCATCTTCTTCGAACCCGCAAACACCAATAAAACCACCATAACGTTAAGTTCCCTCTCATCTACCGCGCTGGAAAAAGCAAACGTTATGATATTCGGCGAGTTGGACAAAAAGTCGCGGCCATAAAGCTAAAAAATGTAATTCCACTTATCAACTGAATACTTACTGTCTACAAGTGCTTTCATCCCCTGAAGCTCACCGGCATCCGGTTTTCGCCGACCCGCAGGCGCGAACATTTCTTTTATGATCTCCCGGATCTCGAAAGGGGATATTTGAATATTTCCGATAAATTCATCATGCGTCCTTCCATGACGATATTCCGGTTCAACAAGCGGATGTTTAAGATACCTGGACACCTTGCCGATATCAAACCCTGACAGAAATGTTCCGTGATGAAGAAAAAACGAACGTTTTCGCGCCTGGGCGTTGCCTGATATCTTCAGGCCTTCTACGGCAAGATCCGATAATGGCAGTACTTCAGCCCGGATCCCTTTTGTTTTTAATCGGTCTGATATGCCGCCAAGAATAGACCGGTAAGAAGAATTAACGTTCTTATATGGTGTGTTTTCCCCATAAGCAAGAATAACCGAGTAGTTGTAGCATCCCGGACCCTGCAATACCGTGCCGCCGCCCGAAATGCGTCTTATTATCTTTATCCCGTCGTCCGCGCAAGAGGCGCGAAAGCAGTCTTCTTCTACCCGGCAAGCCCGGCCAACCGCAACGAACAGATCACGGCTTTCCCAAAAACGCAGCGTCTCGCCTATTTCACCGCTCTCGGCTTTTAACAAAAGGACTTCATCGAGGGCGATCAATTCTTCCGGAGTTTTACAAGGATATTCGATTAATTGCATGCTCTCGTCCCTTGATGCGGCGCATTCGCTGATACATTCGGCGGCGTCCTTCGCTATCGCTCATGACAGGCTAAACCCCGCCGTTTACGGCGGGGATACATGTGAGCCGCCTCAGTATGAATCCCTACCTGGAAACCCTGGGCTTCAGCCCGGGGTGTTGAAAGGATTCATAATACATACATCGGGTTACGCGCTGATATTCATATCCCTGGCAGCTTTCACCTCATCAAGCCGTCCAACCGATGTGGTCTTCGGGAATTCCTTGAAAGCGACGGGATCCTTTTCGGCAAGTTCGGCAAGCTCGATCATCACACGGACAAATTCATCAAGTGTTTCCCGGGATTCCGTCTCCGTGGGTTCTATCATGATCGCTTCTTTTACATTAAGCGGAAAATATATGGTAGGCGGGTGGATGCCTTTGTCAATAAGCGCTTTAGCGATATCCACGGCATGAACTCCCCTTTTCGCTTGCCGGCAGCAGGAGATCACGAATTCATGCATACAATTCTCGCCGTAAGGAATATCATAATGCCCTTTGAGACGGCGCATTAAATAATTCGCGTTCAAAACAGCGTTCTCACTCACCTCAATAAGACCTTCTTTTCCCTCTATAAGTATATACGCGTACGCTTTTAGTAATACGCCGAAATTGCCGTAAAACTGCGATATATAGCCTATGGATTTCGGCCTGTCATAATCAAGAGTAAAAGTGCCGTCTTTTCTTTTAACGACCCGGGAAGTGGGCAAAAATTCCGCCAGGTGTTTTTTTACCCCCACCGGACCGGCACCCGGACCGCCGCCGCCATGCGGTGTGGCAAACGTCTTATGCAGGTTTAAATGCACAATATCAAAACCCAGGTCTCCGGGCCTGGCTTTTCCCATAATCGCGTTCAAATTGGCGCCATCGTAATACATAAGCGCGCCCGAGGCATGTGCAAGATCGGCCAATTCTTTGATACGCGGATTAAATATACCCAAAGTGTTCGGACACGTCAGCATAACCCCGGCAACATCCTCGTTCATTTCCTTACGGAATTCATTCATATCCATAACGCCTTTATCATCGGACTTTATCGTTTTAACTTCATAACCGGCGATAGCCGCGCTGGCGGGATTGGTACCATGCCCTGAATCCGGGATAAGAATATATTTTCGCCTGTCGCCTTTTTCCCTGTGATGCGCGGCAATAAGCATTATCCCGGTTAGTTCACCGTGCGCGCCGGCCATCGGCTGCGTGGTGAATTCGTCCATACCGGTTATTTCGCAAAGCACGTTTTCAAGATCACTTATCACTTCAAGCGCGCCTTGCGTCAACATTCCGCCGTTCACAAGCTGCGGCTGCAACGGATGGATCGACGCGAAAGACGAAAAAGCGGCTATCCTTTCCGTGATCTTCGGGTTATATTTCATTGTGCATGACCCGAGAGGATAGAAATGTGAGTCAACACCAAAATTCATTTTGGAAAGATTGGTAAAGTGCCTGACAACCTCGGGTTCGGAAAGCGACGGAAGTTCGGCGTCTTTTTCTCTTGTGTACACCGGATCCAAAGAAGCGCTTTCCGGAACATCCCCGGTTGGCATTTTTACGCCGCGCCTTCCGGCTCTGGACAGTTCGAATATCAACTCCATAAGGCCGCCTCCAGCGCGTCGGCAAATCTCACGATCTCGTGTCTGGTCCGTTTTTCCGTAACCGCTACAAGCATATAATTTTCCATATCCGCGTAATAACGTCCGAGCGGAAATCCCGCCGCTATCCCCTTGCCTATCAGTTTTCCTATCACTTCGTTGGCATTTTCAGGCAACTTAACGGTAAACTCATTGAATGTAGGAGAGCTTTTTTTGACTTCCACTCCCTTTATTTCTCCAAGTTTTTGTTTCGTATATTCGGCCTTATCCCTGCACGCGGAAGCGACCTCCTTTAACCCGTCTTTTCCGACAAGTGCCATATAAATAAGCGCTCTCAACGCGCAAAGCGCCTGATTTGAACAAATGTTCGAGGTGGCTTTTTCACGCCGTATGTGCTGTTCTCTTGTCTGCAACGTGAGGACAAACCCGCGGTTTCCATTTTTATCTGTCGTGGCCCCGACAATGCGCCCGGGCATTTTACGAACATACTTTTTTTTCGTGGCCATGAACCCGAGATAC
Organism: Candidatus Omnitrophota bacterium; assembly: GCA_018813285.1. GTDB lineage: Bacteria > Omnitrophota > Gorgyraeia > Tantalellales > Tantalellaceae > JAHJBY01. Next base: position 7,125 of record JAHJBY010000055.1, on the reverse strand, counting down.
GGCCCGCCGAACGAAAGTGGTATGCCAAGGCTTTGTCCCTCCCCCGTTACGATATCGGCTCCCATCGCCTCCGGCGTTTTTAATAAACCGAGCGCAATGGGGTATACACTCTCAATAACAAGCGCTCCGGAATTATGACACCGGGCGCAAATATCCGCGTGATCGTCTATTGCTCCGAAAAAATTAGGATTCTGAAGGATAACCGCGGCTGTTTCTTCGTCGAGGCGTTTATCCAGCTCCACCCGATCGCTCTGGCCGTGACTCACGGGAATTTCAATAAAATCTATGGAGAGGTTACTTGTGTAACAGTACAGCATCTTCCGGTATATGGGACTGACCCCGCCGTCGATGATGATCTTGTTCCTCCCGGTGATCCTGATCGCCATCATTGCCGCTTCATACAAAGCGGTGCCGCCATCGTAAAGTGACGCGTTAGCCGCTTCCATGCCGGTCAGCCGGCATATACAGCTCTGGTATTCATAGATCGCCTGGAGGTTACCCTGTGAAGCTTCGGGCTGATACGGCGTATACGCGGTGTAGAACTCGGATCTTGATGTTAGCGCGTCGATAGCGGCCGGGATATAGTGGTCGTAAAATCCGCCTCCGATAAAATATACGAGATCCGTTACATTCTTCTTGCCGAGCCCGCGCAAGTACTTCTCAACCTCAAATTCAGATCTGCCGGGGGCAAGATCAAAGGACCGAGGCTGTAACCGCCGGGGAATGTTTTTAAAAAGGTCAGCCATCTTGCCGGAATTCACACCGGCGGCTTTAAGCATTTCCTGCCGGTCTTCTATGCTGTTTGGAATATAACTCACTTAAAACTCCGGAATCGTTTACAATGTTCCAAGATATTCTTCATATGCCGCGGCATCCATCATAGTTTCTACTTCACCGCCATCGCTTATCTTGATCTGAAATATCCATCCGTTTTCGTACGGAGATAAGTTAATGGTTTCCGGCGCGTCTTCAAGAAGCCCGTTCACTTCGACGATCTCTCCGGAAATGGGAGAATAGACATCGCTGGCAGCTTTTACTGATTCAACCGTAGCTACGCTTTCTCCCCGCTTCACTTGTTTCGCTTGTACCGGCAATTCAATAAAAGTGATATCGCCAAGTTCCGATTGCGCGTGATCCGTTATGCCTATCAAAGCCGTTTCCCCGTCAATTTTCACCCATTCATGTTCTTTCGTGTATTTAAGTTCCTCAGGCACCATATTTTATCTCCTCTGTTGATATTTTAATTCCCGGTCTTTAGGAACGGAGGTGTTTTGAGCTTAGCATTTATTTCGATCTTCTCGTTTATAAGTACAACGTCTTTTCCTTCTCCGGCCGCGTCTTTATCGACATAGCATAATCCTATGCCCCTTTTAAGGCAAGGTGAAAACGCTCCGCTTGTCACGACCCCGACTTCGCGTCCTCTCGATGTGACGCGATAATGCTCCCTCGCGCTTCTTCTGCCTGAACATATAAAACCGGTCAAGACACTTTTTATCCCTTTTCTTAATTGTTTCAGTAAGCGTTCTCTGCCGATGAATTCTTTTTCCAAATGGACAAATCTCATCAAGCCGGCCTCGGCCGGCGTATGAGTATCATCAATATCATGGCCATATAACGAATATCCAATCTCAAGGCGCAAGGAATCCCGCGCGCCCAGACCCGCCGGCTTCACACTATCGCCTCTAGTCAACACATCCCATAGTTTTCCGGCTTCCGCGGCCGGTAAAAATATCTCGTATCCGTTTTCTCCCGTATATCCTGTCCGGCTTACCATCGTGTTTATCCCGGTAAGCCTGGTCCGCGCGAATGAGAATCGTCCAAGCCCGCGAATAACAGGATCACCGGCAAGAAAGCGCATAACTTCCATAGATCGAGGCCCCTGCAGATCGATCTTGGCAATGTTATTTGAATCATCAAAAAGATCCGATCCTTGAGAAAGATGTGTTCTAATCCATTCGCTGTCTTTTTTGCGCGTTCCGGAATTCCCGACTATCATAAACTCTTCCGGGGTTATCTTAAAGACGATCATGTCATCAATAATCACGCCATCATTGTTGAGCAAAAACCCGTACCGGCATTTCCCGACACCCAAACCATCTATACAACATGTTACTAACGCATCCACGTCTTTTTCCGCGGAAGGCCCCTTCACAAAAAACTCGCTCATGTGACAAATATCGAACAGGCTGGCTCTCGACCGTGTGTGCAGATGTTCCTCTATAATGCCGGTGTATTGAACGGGCATAGACCAGCCCGCAAACGGCACCATACGCGCGCCGGCTTCAAGATGTTTATTATAAAGCGGTGTTTTTTTCAAGGCTGTATCAATGGACATGGAAGACCCTTTCCGGAATAACTGGGATTAACCCGGTGTTTTACAGGAATCTTTTGTACACTGCCAAAGTATTGGCTGTAACATGTTCCTTTGTGTATTGCGCTTCAACCATTTGCCTGCCGGTATAACCCAGACGCCGCCTCAACGCTTCGTCCTCCAAAAGGTTATTGATCTTAGCGGCAAGCAACTCAAAATCCTTTACCGGGATAACAAAACCGTTTATACCGTCTGAAATGATTTCCGGCATACCGCCCATTTTTGTAACAATAATGGGTTTTTCTGATGCCATCGCTTCAAGCATGGTAAGCCCAAATGGCTCGCATCCACTCGAAGGATACAGGCACACATCAGCCACGGAATATATCTGGCTGACCTCATCCAGGGTGTAACTGTCTATCAAAATGTTGTCTGTAAGGCCAAAATGTTTTATTAGCTTCACGAGATAGGCTATGTCTTTTTGTTGTGAACCTGCCCAATCAACAATATTTTTTGATCCGGCCAAAACAAGCATGATGTCCGGATATATCCTTTTTACAATGTTGATCGCCTTAATGCTGACATCACAACCTTTTGCCATCCCTATCCTGGCCGGATGAAAAATAACTTTCTTGTTCTTAAGCTGGGGATATTTTTTCAGGATTTTTTCGGGGTTAACGGCAGGATTAAATTTGTCCTGGTCTATCCCATGATGAATAACAGTGATCTTTCGGTCATCCACACCAATGCCTATTATTTCTTTTTTGATGAAGTGGCTTACCGCTATGATATGGGTCCAATCAATTTTATGGGTCAGGTCCATAAAAAGCACATCGTCCCAAACATTGTGCGCTGTCACTATCAGCGGTATGCCCCTCTCTTTCGCCAGGCCTGATAATGTGTGAGCATGGACCGGGCTGAAATAATGCATGTTGTGAACGTGAATAATATCGGGTTTTGTTGTTTCTAAAAACGTGTTGAATACCTGATATATTTCTTCGTCCAGGCCTGCTAATCCGCGTTTCGCGAGCCAATTCAAGTCCATAAGGGGAGTGCGATGTATCGTGGCACCCTCGTAAACATAAAGACCGTCCACTCCCTCTACTGAACCGGTCAAAAGGCTTACATTATGGCCTTGTTTCACCATTTCCGGCAATATGATCGTCAGATGTGTTTCCACCCCTCCGATGATAGGGGGGAATCCCCAATGCAAATGGGCAATATTCATCTTTTTGTCGCCGGATTTTCTCATGTGATCTCAACCTCCGTAATTTACCATACGCGGATCCTGAGTTAATAATAAAATTCGGTTGCCGCTTGTTTTTTTTCGCCTTCAAAAGTATAGTTTTTACTTCCTTTTAAGATTTTTTCTTCGCCGAAAATTTTTATTTTTAATTCATTTTTAGCGCCGGATTTGATCCTGACCCTCACCCTGTTCCTGGATACTTCTAATTTAAGCAACTGCCCTTTCCAGAAAAAAGAGAACATAAGACTGGACCATGTTCTAGGCATTCTCGGGTTTATAGACAGGCCGGAACCGGATACCGTTAATCCGGCGAACCCGAAAATAAGGGCCTGATACGTCCCGCCAAGACTGGCCGCGTGAGCACCCTCGGAAGTGTTACCATAAAGATTGGTCGCGTCGGCCCTTAAAGACACATTGAAAAGATTATACGCCCTGTAGAGATCGCCTGCCCGGCAGGCTATAACCGAACTTATGGAAGGGCTGAGCGAGGATTTATGCGCGGTTCGCGGGATATAGTATAAGTGATTTATCCGGACGGTTTTCGGGGTGAAAAAATCTGACAAAAGATAAAGCATAACTGTAACATCACCTTGCTTGATGAGCCGCGTTTTCCCCATATCGGTCGTACCGAGATTTTCAGGCAAGATCGGTATCCCGTTCTCGTCCATCTCCTCAAAAGTCGCGTCTTTCATTTTAAAATAACCGTCAAATTGCTCAATGACGCCTTCTTTGTTTGTATGTAATTTTTTTATTTTCTCCGCTTTCGATTTCCACTTTTTTATCTCATCTTTTTTCAGCTTCAGCCGCTTTGTTAAAGATTCATATGCTTTCGGATGTTTCTCCTTAAAACTCTTAGACATTTCATAAGCCGTCATAAGGTTCCATTTGACCATCATGTTGGTATACGCGTTGTTTTTAACATCCACATGGAATTCGTCCGGGCCGATAACGCCCCCTATCTCGTATATGTCTTTGCTCGTATTATGCTCAAGCCGTGAGGCGCAAAATCTCGCGGTTTCAAACAGGACCTCATAACCGTAATCTTTCATAAAATTTTCGTCATCCGTAGAAGTGTAGTATCTATAGGTCGCGTAAGCAATGTCCGGTGTGATATGCTGTTCCATGTGATTGGTGAATATTTTAACTATCTCTCCGTTAATATCCTTTGCCCATGTCGGTGTTTCATCGAATCCGGATTCCGCGGATTCCCACGGGAACATGGCGCCCTTATATCCGAAAGATTCCGCTATCTTGCGCGCTTCATTAAGCCTTCTATGCCTGTATATAAGCATATTTTTAGCGGCTTCCGGACAGGTGTACAAATAGAAGGGCAAAAGGAATATCTCGGCATCCCAGAAAATATGCCCTCTGTATCCTTCACCTGATAATGTTCTGGCGCCGATACTGGAAAAACCGTTATCGACATGCGCGCATATCAGCATATGGTATATATTCAGCCGCATATTGATCTGAAGGTTCGCTGTGCCTTTTACCTGAACATCCGAGGTCTCCCACAGCTTATCCCATTCCTTGATATGGGCGTCCAATAGACTGCTGAACTTTGAATGGAAAACCTTGTAAAACTTTTTAAACGATTCTTCCTTATGCTTTGTGTGTGATCTGCTTGGTTGAAAATCATTGATGCTGAATATTTTCGTAAGAACTATAGATTCGTCTTTTTTTACTTTGACTTTGAACACGTTATCTTTGGCATAGATTTTCTTCCCTCTGTATTCATAGTAAAATCCGCTCCAATAAACAAGCGTGTGCCTTTTCTCGAACGTTTCCGTCACAAGATACCCGGCATTGCTCCTCTGTCCCAACTCTTTTATGCGAAAATGCTTTTTGTTGCCTTCAGCAAGCGTACCCGAGTTGTATACGGAAGTATCTATACCAGTCTGAACATCTATCGTGCAATCCGCGTCCAAAGGTGTGAGAATTACCTGCATCGCGCCGAAGTTCTTTTTGCTCATGGAAACGAACCTTAAGGATTGATAATCGAACCTCTGGGCCTTACTATTCGCGTACAGAGTATTCCTGAGCAAAAGCCCTTTTTTCATGTTAAGAGCCCTGCGGTGCCGAATAATATCCATCGCGGTAACGCCGATCTTTTCACCGTCTACGGCGAACTTAAAATTGAAAGGGTTAGGGAAATTAACTAATTCTGATACCTGGGCGGCAAGCTTGTCATATACGCCCGCTATGTATGTCCCGGATTTCGCGTCTAGGGGTACTTCTTCCAGTATTGCCCTTGATCCGATATAACCGTTGCCCAGGGCAAATTGCGCCTCCCGTATGCCCTGGATAGACCTATTCCAGTCCATCTCCTTTATAAGCCAGAGATCATCTTCTGTGAACTTGGCGTATGTGTTTTTCAGGTGACTGCCATTTTTCGCCATTATTTTCAATACCTTTTTTCTGTTAAACATTCAAAAAATTCCACAATCCTGTTTTGAACAATATAATATACCACATGTCGATCGAAATTGCTAAAAGGTGTGTTGAAATCCGTGGGGTTGAAATCCCGGATCTCCTTTGCCCGCCCCGCGACATGATCAGGGCGCGGAAACCGCGCCCCTACTTGCCCCCTGACCCTTGACCCGCCTGTCCCGCATATAGTTTTTCACGTTTCGCACTGTGTTTACCTCTTGCCTCTATTCTCTTTCTGCGTTCTGCGTTCTGCGTTTTGCGTTTTGCGTCATACGCCACGCATTCTCTGCCCTATACGAGCTCCTGACCATGGGCGCCGAACAAACAACAGAAAAACCAAGCTTTACAGCTTCATCTTTTAATAATTGAAATTCTTCCGGGGTATAATATTTTGCAACCGGCCAGTGCTCCCGCGTGGGGCTTAGGTACTGTCCAAGATAGATAATGTCCACACCGGCGTTTCGCAGATCCTTCATTGTGGACGATATGCCTGGCTTTGTTTCACCGAGACCCACTATCATCGAAGATTTGATCGGGATCGTCGCGCAATATTTTCTCAATGTCTCAAGAACTTTAAGAGATCTGCCATACCCGGCGCCCGGACGTACGGTCTTAAATAATTCACGCGGGGTCTCGATATTGTGTCCTATCACATCGGCGCCCGATACGGCAATTTCTTTCAACAACCTTTCGTCGGCGCCCATGTCAGGGATCAGGAGTTCTACCGGGACTACCGGAACCTTTTCCTTTATCGACCGGACCGTTCGGATAAATTGATCCGAACCAAGGTCCGGAAGATCGTCACGGGTCACCGATGTTATAACGGCGTATCTTATCTCAAGCTTCTTGACCGCTTTAGCGACGCGTCCCGGTTCCAGTATGTCCACTTTTTCCGGAGGGTCTTTATGTACATTGCAAAACTTGCAGGATCGTGTGCAGTTCTCACCGAGTATCATAAAGGTGACTTGTTTCTCTTTCCAGCATTCCGGCCTGTTCGGGCAGGCAGCGGACACACATACACTGTTGAGTTCGAGATCATCCAGAATACTTCTGACTTCCCCCGAACGCGCGTCCCAGGAGATCCGCTTTTTCATCCAAACAGGGCGTTTAGACGCGGTAGTATTTGATGCTCTCATAT
>JAHJBY010000054.1 GCA_018813285.1 Candidatus Omnitrophota bacterium | reverse complement strand
TTCACTAATCACCTCATCAACAATATCATGCGCCGCGTTCGGCTTGCGCAATCCGGAAATACCTGACTTAACCGAGGCGTACGCGTCTTCCGATAAAAGAAGGCGGTTAACTATCTCCGGTATAGCTTTGATAGACGCGGCTTTTTCCGCGGCTCCCGCTTTAACTAGAAGCTCTTCATTCCAAGTTTCCTGCCCCGGAATAGAGGCAAATAATATCATTGGAAGATTCATATTGAGCGCCTCTGTAACACTTATGCCACCGGCTTTAGTGATCATTAAGTCCGATACAGCCATAAGTTCGGCAATCTTATCGGAGAACCCAAAAAGAATAATCGGATAATTCAATTTGCTCCGAATAGCGTCAATGTTATTATAAGCGGCTTTGTTATGCCCGCAGACGGTTATCACCTGGATATCGCATTTACAGGCACACAAAAAAAGCAGCATGTCTTCCATTGGACCGACACCAAATCCTCCGCTTAACATGAAAACAGTTTTCTTATTTTTATCAATACCATATTTATCCTGAAGTTGTTTTTTATCAAAAGATCCAGAAAATTCTGATGAGGTAGGAATGCCTGTCGCGCTTATCTTGTCGGCCGGTATTCCCCTTTTCTTCATTTCCGGAATAACAGTTTCCGCGCCTACAAAAAACTTGTCTATATCTTTTGAAAGCCAAAAATTATGCGGGCCATAATCAGTTACTACAACATACAGCGCGGGATTAAAACCTTTGTGTTTTTTAAGGAGACCGGCGATGCCGGGAAGAACAAAATGTGTTGATATTATCGCGTCGGGAAACTCCTTGAATAACATTTCATCAAGACCATTAAGGCTTTTAATCTCAAAAGACGGACGAATCTTCCCTAATAATTTTCCGACAAAAACAAAATCGGAAATATGATACAACAAGCCCCACAACCATCTCGCCTTGGTCATTAGAAAAACATATAGCCGCGAATAAATAAACTTGTAGAACCCGTCAGCATAATCAAGCGTATCTACATTTTTAACTTCCACTTTACCGGTTTTCTCACGAAACGCGCCATAAAGAGCCATGGCCGCTTTTTTATGCCCCATACCGCCGGTCGAATATAGAATGATCACTTTTTTCACAATTCCCCCTTTATTACGAATTCAACAGCGCTCAAAAGATCCTTGCAAACATGATCCGGCCGCCATTCCCATTCCTCTATGTCCCGAATATCCGTCTTACCAGAAAGAACCAATATGGTCTTAAGCCCGGCTTTCTGGCCCGCCTGTACATCCCGCTCCGTGTCTCCTATGTAGTATTTGCCCCGCATATCTTTTATGTTAAGCCCTTCCTGAGCCTGGTGAAATAATCCCGCCTCGGGTTTTCGGCACCCGCACTCATCCGCATCAAGGTGGACACAGTAAAATACGCCGGCAACCGCGCCGCCGGCGGCCTTTATCGCGCGTTTCATCTTTTCCGTCAATTCAAAAAGCTCGGCCTCGCTGTGATACCCTTTACCGACACCCTGCTGATTAGAAATAACTACGCACTTGTATCCTGCTTCGGCTGCTTTCTTAAATGATTCAAGCACACCCGGCAAGAAATAAAAATCTTCCCATCGGGTTATATACCCATGCTTGGTCACCCCTGCCGCGTCGGCGTTTATTACACCGTCTCTATCCAGAAAAATATATTTAACGGACATCTCCCATCCTCCCGACTGCTTCTTTAACATCCGACCAAGCCAGATACATCATGTAAAACATACATATCCCGACAAAGTGCAGCATGAATCTTGAAATTGTTGTATTTACATAGAAAAAAATGTTTGCCCCTGTTGTTATCATATAGCCAGTGAAATATCCGGCAACCGCTATTGTTAAAAACGTTGTTAAATAAAATATCTCTTTCTTCCATAGACTTCTTCGTTTCCAAATAAGAACGCTAAAGAATAATACCCAGAAAATATTCCACTTTTTTGGACCAAATACTTCCTGTTGAAAAAGATTAAGGAGAATCGGTATATCTTTAATGTTCTCCCAAACACCCGTTGCTGTAATAGTTGTCATATCTATATCACTATTGACCGTTCCGGTATAAAATTTCACCGCGAACCACGGAATAGCAATAAGAATTAACGGAAGGAAAGACGACACAATAGTTCCCCATCTATTCCCTCGAAAAGACCCTTCTTTTCTCAAGAAAGAAATAAGAATTACCGCTAAAAACGCGGCAGCGAATACTATGGCCTCATTCTTGATCCATAGAGCTATTCCAAATAAGAACGATGAGATAATAAGGCTTCCTTTATCTTCGCTCCTGATATACACCATCATATACAGACACGCGCATGATACGAATACAGTAAGCAAAAGATCACTGTGTATAATTGTCGCGTAATCAAACAGTTGAGGTATCGTCGCCAACAAAAAAACCGATAATAATGAATACATTATTCCAAAAAATCTTCGGAGAACCGCGTAAAATGCTCCTAAAAAGACTACGTAGATACAGGGCATTATCAGATTAACAGTTAAATCATTAAATCCGGTAAACTCGTAAATCCATGTCATAAGAAGCGGCAGAAACAAGGGGTAATCGGAATGAGCTACCTGTGATTCAGGCCACGCGAAAAATCCCGTTGGAATACCTCCGGATTGAAAGAAAATTTTGGCCTTAAGGGCATAATTCGCGACCGCGTCATGCGAATAAACCGGTGTGGGAAGCACGAGAAAAAATACCCACAATACCTGAATTGTTATGCCGGTTATAAAAAGGTTGGCAGTGCCACGCAAAGATCTATCAATCCTATGCCACGATAGAGTGCGTATTTGACCGGGTTTATTAAAAACAAAGAAACATATTGAACAAGCAGAGAATATGAAAAGAAAAATTAAAATATTGCGCAACGTGAACTCGATCCCCAAAATATCATAAATAAAAAGCTGCAATACCGCTGCCATCGAACCAAATAGAAAAGAAAGCGATATAAGTTCAAGAAAAGAACACCTGTATTTCACGGCCTTCATAATAAAAAGACTCACGAAAACGCCTGTTATCTCAAGATACGCTACAGCGAGAATAAAACTCATATTCTGTTACCTCTTCTTAAATACAAATAACCCCGTTTACCTTTATTGTAAGACTTAAACTCTGAATATCCCGACGGAACTTCCGCGTTTCCGCCGTATTTAATTTTAAAATCCGGATTTTTTGTATCCACCCTGGCCGGGAACAATAAGTACCGCGCCCTTACTTCATCTATGGAATATTTTTCAAAACCATAAATCTCGTAAGTAGCTCCCGCTGGAATATTATCACGGCAAAACTCAAGAAAATCATAGAAATCATTACCATAAACAACTTTGACCTTCGTTTCATCATTTGATCTATAAAGATCGCCTAACACGCGATACTGCCCGTCCTTATCTTCTCGGACCAGAAAAAATAGCCATATCGCCGTCCATACAATTAAGACAACAATTAGTGTTTTTTTTATTGTTCGACTATTATTCATTCTTTCTCAGATATTCCACAAAAGGTGCCGGTTTTTTCAAGTCAAAAATATCCCCGCTCTTGCCACTGATCAAGCGTTCGGGCCGGAGGATAAATATTTCTGTTCCGCGAAAGCTTCCAAAGAATCCGGCAAGCCGTGCAATGAATCCTTGCTGCAATATTACCGCGTCATATTTTTTCTTTTTTGCAAGAAGCGCCCATAACAATTGCAGCCTGACCAAACGCGGCAAGCGAAGTTCAATACTGATGTCCGCGTGTTTATCTGCCTCCACATTATCCAGGCCGGCTCCCCCTTTCCGCGTGCTATACCTGTCCATAATCCACACATGAACGGCAACCCTTTGCCGGGCCAATCCTTTCAATGCCTCGTAATCCCGTTTCACTTCGACCTGGTCATATATGTCCCTGGTGTTGTCCATGTACAACACTCTGATGAGTTTACCCCATCTGTCTTCAAATATCTTTTTATTTCGCGAATATATTTCTTCTTTACCTTCAAGCCCGCGCCGGGATGCCTGTTCCTTATGAAAGACATAGGCGCCTTCGGCCATTACGGAAATATACCCGGCATTATGGGCACGTACGGAAAAATCTGTATCCTCGTAACACACGCCTTCGTATGCCTCGTCCAGGTATCCAATTTTATCTATCACCTCGCGTTTTATTAAACAGGCAAAACCGATAGCGTGCCCAAGCTCGACATACCGCCCTTTCTTGTCAGTCAGAAGCTTCGCGTGTTCATTTATCAGCACACTATGGTCCGGATATGAACCAAATGTACTGCTCTGCGGATTGACCAGGCCAATGTCCGCCCGGGTTTCCGCGACAGAGATCATTTCTTCGATCCAACCGCCCGTAACAACACAGTCGTTGTTCAAAAGGCACACGAACGGAGCGTCAGCGAGACGCAGCCCTTTGTTCATACCTTTCGCGAAACCGGTATTCTCCTCACAAAAAACCTTTTCGATATCAACGATATCGTTCCCATGAATCTTATCGAGATACTTTTTCACTTCAGGATCCCTGCTGCCATTATCAACTACGATAAGAGTCGACCGCGTCCTGGTATGTTCAAGAATACTCATGACGCACTTTTTCAACAGAAGAGGATTCTCATAACTGAGAAGTATAATGTCACATTCACTTTCCATATCGCTCCCTGGCAAGTTCCCAATATTTTGCCCATTTTAAAAAATGCACCCAGGCGAAAAGTATGGAAAAAATAAGACCATGGGTTTTTTCTCTGTAGCCTTTCTTCTTCACGTACATTTTCCAGAACAATTTCAAAGGCCTTACCTTAAGGTTATACATCACTTCTTTCAAAGGTATATTCTTATCGGCCCTGTGCATTTCTTCCGCTTGTAAAGAAGTATAACGATTTTGACGGTCTATAAATTCTGAAAAATTATAAAACGGATAATGCAGCACCCCCTCCTCCAGCATGCCTTGCCGGCCGTTTACCACCAGTTTTTCATGGATATCCCCTTCGTACCGCGCGTATCCCTTTTTGAACAAATGAGCCGAATAATGATACCATCCGCCGTACATCATAGGTCTATCGAGAAAAATATTTTTCCTGCGGAATTTAAAACTTACACATCCTTCATCATCTCCGGTAAGCAAACGTTCAAGCCTCTTTTTAAATTCATCAGTAACGACTTCATCTCCGTCTAACTGCAATATCCAATCACCCGATGCCGCGCGAGTCCCTTTGTTCCGTTCCTCACCAAAACCATGGAATTCACTAACTATGATCTTATCGGTATATTCTTTCGCGATATCCGTAGTGCCGTCGATCGAACCGCCGTCCACGACCACTATTTCATCCGCCCATTTAACGGACTCCAAACAATTGCGGACTTTGCTGCCGATATCTTTCGTAAGTATTACAACTGATAATTTCTGTTCTGCCACCTGTTTATCGCTCTCCTTCTTTTACTAAAAATAACGCTCCCAAAAAATTATTTCCGAGATCTTCATCAACCAGGTTTGTATTTCCATATATTTTCAAACCGGAAGGTCGTATTATGTCAGCCGCAAGTTTTGTCCTGAAGGCAAACCTCAACCCCTTGTCAACAAGAAGGGTTTCAAGATCATTACAATAACACATCGTAATACCGGCAATACCACCGGGCTTAAGGACACGGCCTACTTCCCGCATCATGCGCCGCCGGACATCAGATGAAAGATGTTCTACCGTACAGATCGAAAAAACACGGTCAAAATGATCATCCGGAAAAGGAAGCCCCTTCGCTATGTTCCTGTCATATGCTTTCAAGTTCCAACCCATTTTTTTCGCTACATAGTTGGCGTTATAAAGCGTCCCGCAATTACCCCAGTCGTTGTCTATCACGCTCACCGAACAACCGATACTTGCGAGATAAAACGAAAAAATCGTGGAAGCGCCTCCGATATCAAGCACCCGATGAGCCGACCTCACTCCGGAGCAATGAAGCGTCCAGGTATTCTCCCACAATTTGGTCTCCTCGGACCTTGGATAGAACATACGCGAAAGAAATGTTCCGGCCGTATTTGTGTACTTAAGTCCTTCTTCGTCCAGCTTTTTTTTTAACGCGTCGATTTCACGGGTCAAAGCCGCGACCCCGGGAACCGTCATGTCCTCATTGATCCAGGCCGCGCTCTTATTGATCCACCCGGAACGGTCGAAAGATATGTCCCCAGATCCACCGAATGTTACGGCATCGTCATCCGGGATAATATTACTGTTAGCGCTACTCCGGGCTTTGACTTCGGCCAATCGCACCATCGCCTGCCGGTATATCTTCCGTGTTTTCACGAGCACACGATAATAGAGAGGTACATATCTCGGGAAACGTTCTTTAAGATCATCCCTCATACATCCTCCCGTCCTTCTTTCAGAATTATCTCACGATACTTGAGATAACTTACGATCTGGTAAAATCCGCTAAAGATCGCCACTGTCAAGCCGTATATGCCGTCTCGATATCCTTTCTTGCGCAATAGTCTTCTATAAAAACAACGATCGAGCATGCGCCACACGGCATGGGCCATGGTCATTTTTCTGCCGGATAAATACCATTTTCTGGCTTCCAGTGTAGTGTGGCTATTGAGGCTTCTAAGATAATCCGTGATATCTCTGTGCGAATAATGGATAATGTCCGTTTTTAAGTGACCTGAGTCCCCATCCATGAATGCCCTGGGATGAACTTCGGCTTCCTCATATTTAAATTCGTTCTTCAAAAAAAGACGAAGCTGCGGGGCAGGATATTCGCCTCCCCAGCGTAACCAATGGTCTCCAATGTAATTTCGCCGGGGAATGGTGTATGCCTTGAATTCGGGCTTACCGGCAAGCAGCGCGGTGATCTCGGAAAGAAGTTCGTTCGTTATCCTCTCATCGGCGTCCAAGCTCAATATCCAGTCATTAGACGCCTGTTGATATGCCCAGTTTCGATGTCTACCTTCGTTCTCCATCTTCCGAATAAACACTTTATCAGTGTACTGTTTCGCTATCTCCCTGGTCGCGTCAGTTGATTCATCGTCCACAACAATAATCTCATCCGCCCAGGAAGCGCTTTCAAGGCACTCTTTTATGTTGCCTTCTTCGTTCTTCGTTATTATGACTACCGATACCGGCGTTTGTCCCATAGTTGCTCCTATGTTAAAAGTGTCAGAGTGTCAGAGTGTCAAAGTGTCAGAGTGTCAAAGTATCAGAGTGTCAGAGAATCAGAATATGACAGCACCCGAATATAAGCCTTATTTTTCTTTCTTCACACTTTGATACTAGCGAACGAAGTGAGCGATGACACTTTGACACTTCCTGTTACTCTTGCCCATAGCCTCTTGCCTCTCGCCTTCCTAATAACTCCATACACGCTTCCGCCACTTCCCGCGGATCAATATCTACCACACAGCGATTACTATTGCCGCATTCCGGCAATTTGAAACGATTGTAACACGGCCGGCATGCCAGATCGTGAGAGATCACTACCTTGTGATCACCGGACGATGGATACGGCCCATAAACTTTTTCATCTACCGGGCCAAATATCGACACTGTCGGAACCCCCAGCGCGCGAGCTATGTGCAAAGGACCGCCATCATTACATACTACAAGATCGCACATACTAATAAGCGCCATGTATTCCTTAAGGTTGAGCCCGTTTTCAATAAAAACAGGTGCCGTCCGCATACACGAAGCAACCTCTTCACATAACGGCCTTTCCGAGGCATCGCCCAGAAGCGCTATTTTGCCGGAGGCGGCGGACAAAATATCCGAAACTTGGGCAAACCCGCGCGCGTCCCACCTTTTGCGTGAGGCATGCTTTCCCCAGCTTGCTCCACCGCCCGGGGCGATCACAATAAATTTCTCTTTCCGAATGCCTTTGGCGTCCAAATATCCCTTTGCCCAACCGCAGGTATTTTTATCCGGGAC
Source organism: Candidatus Omnitrophota bacterium (assembly GCA_018813285.1). Taxonomy (GTDB): domain Bacteria; phylum Omnitrophota; class Gorgyraeia; order Tantalellales; family Tantalellaceae; genus JAHJBY01. The sequence continues at coordinate 5,600 of JAHJBY010000054.1, read as the reverse complement.
AAGCCGCGTTTCCTTGATCGAGACACGTACCCTCGCGTATTTCAAAAGATCCAGATAATATTCAACCACATGTTTGTCTTCAAATCCGGATAACTTTCGTTTATGTGTCAGGAATATACCCCTGTTTTTATAATCTAATCCTATGCGCTTTGGTATACCGGCAAGCATGAAGAAAAAACCGAATTCGCGAGATAGCGTAAAGTCAAAAACAGCATCATAGCGTTTTCGGCGGATCTTAAAAAAAAGACCGCATAGAGATTTGAAAAAATCACGCTTCGACATTCTCCACAACTTCAGATAATCATTTTTTTCGTAGACAAATACTCCGTCAATATCAGGATCATTTTCGATCACAGAACTGGTTCTAGCGTTACAAAGATAATCTACAGTCGCCGCGCCCGGTTCCTTCTTCAAATTCGCGACAAGCGGCGTAGTGAACAGCACATCTCCTATTCCAAAAATATTCGCGATGAGAAAACGTTTCATCAACAATTATGCACACCCCTTAAATATCCGGTGTTTTAAGCGCTCACCGTTCGGTCATCTGTTCGCCAGGGATTCGGCCGCCGCGTTATACACCGCGTCAACCGTTATATTACTGAGGCACTTATAGTCATACGGACATTTGGGATCATAACATTTCTCGCTTTCGCATGGTTTGTGAAGCACCACATGCGCGTCACCCACGGGCCCCCACCTGAGGGGCCCGGCTCCCCGGATATTCCGTCCGAAGATCGCGATCACAGGAACATCGAGTGCCGCCGCCATGTGCATAGGGCCGGTATCACTACCGATAAAAAGATCGGCTCGACGTAAGAAAGCCGCCAGCTCCTTAAGATCGAACATTCCTGAAGAATTCAAGGCCGTAACACCCGATTTTTCAATTATCCGGCCCGCCACCTCGCGCGACTCTTCATGACCGACTACGGTAATATGACAATCTATCTCTCGACTCAATTTTCGCAATAGCCCTATATAGTTATCTTCCGGCCATTGTTTCGCCGGGTTACTGCTTCCGGGATGGATCGCGATCAACGGTTTATCGCTTTCAAGCCCCTGCTGTAAGATGAGGTCATCCACTATTATTTCCGCTTCTCTCTCGACAAATAATCGCGGTGCCGGCGTCAGACCAACTATGCCGATCTCCCTTAACAAATCCATGGTGTACTCCGTCTCATGTTTATTTCCGTCCGCCCGGACGTCCCGGATCGACCTTGACAACAACTGCCCCCATTTTCTGTCGTACCCGATTCGGTTCGGTATACCGGCCAAAAAGCATGCCAGATGAAGCATTTTGTGCGGATTGAGGATCACAGCTATTTTGAAACGCTCCTTTCTAAGGGAATCGGCGAGACGGATCGCCTTGAAAAACAATCTACTCTTACTAAAAGTGTCGGCTGTTAATATTTTCTTGATGTCTTTCTGACCTTCGATCAAAGGCCTTGAATATTCCGATGTCACAAATGTAATGTCCGATTCCGGAAAGTGCTCTTTGATCATCCTTACCGCTACGGTAGAAAGAAGCACTTCCCCTACGCGATCTGTCCGAAATATAACTATATTTTCGCCTTTATTCTTCATCGGAATAGCAACTTAACGCGTAACAAAAACCTAAAAGTATGTGGAAGAAAACCGCCAGATTAACCGAATAAAGATGAGTGTCCACAACCGAGCACATAGAAAAACCGACCAGGCCGGCAAATAAACCCGCAGTAAGATCTTTGCGCCTGCCGGGCGTCAAAGCTAAAAGGTTTTTTAATGATGAGAGCAACACTGTCACCAAAAACATCAAAAACAGCAACGCGCCGACGATCCCGACCTCAGAGGCCATATGCAAATAGGAATTGTGCGTATACCGCACATCCGGATATTCCGCCGGTTTATATTTTGGAAAATTCCTGCTATAGGTGTTGATGCCGAACCCCAGCACCGGGTGCACCATTATCATGCTGATGGTCCCCTTCCAAAGCATAAGGCGTTCCCATGTCGTACCGCTTTCAATATCCGTCAAACTAAAGATCCGCTCTTGAGCCGCATAGGGGATCATCATGAAGATCACCAACAGAATAGCGAGAAAAGCCGCCAAAATCTTTTTGGATTTTATCGCGCCAAAAACAAGAAACGCGCCCGTAAAGGAAAGCCACGCCCCGCGCGACTTTGTCAGGTACAGGCTCACAATAGATAAAACTGCGGCGACCCCCGCCGCCGCTTTTTCCCTGATTTTGCTACCGCGTGACAGGACATATGATACCGATATAACCGCCACCACTAAAAGATACACACCATAATCATTGGGATGAACAAAGGACGAGGAGATCCTACGCAAATAATCGCCGGCAACCAGCTCGCGCTGCCTTATAACACCGGTTCCGGAAAAATACTGCACGAATCCGTTAAGACATATCACAATAGAACTTGCCGCGATCACATAGAAAAACTTCTTCACGGACTTTTTATCCACCATCATTGTCGCTGATATGATGAATAACACCGAATATTCCGCTACCTTGAAAACGCCCCTGAAACTCTCTTTAGAATACTCGCTGTTAACACAGGAAAGCATGACCCAAATAAAGTATGCGATGAGTACCTTAACCGGAGTGGATCGCAAGAAGCTTAAGTCACGATCGCTTGCCTTTTTTACCACCCAGGCTATGATCATCACGCTGGACGCGATCTCGACCAACGATGTCGAAAAAGCGATCATTACCAGAAGCGCGTAGAAACACCATTCTATTGTTTTGTCGCAACACCTTATTATCTCCTCTTTCTTCACTCATCCTCCAATCTTCAGGCGCGCCTCGCGTCGCCCGCCAAAATACACTAATACGCGTTCTTTAAAGCAAAGATCGACATGAACAATATCTTTAGGTCAAAAACCAACGACCAGTTCTCTATGTAGTATATGTCGTATTTTGTGCGCTCCTCTATCGAAGTGTTGCCTCTCAACCCGTTCACCTGCGCCCAGCCGGTCATCCCGGATCTTATCTTGTGTCTGGCCATGTAACGTGGTATGCTTTCCTTAAATTTGCCCACAAAATGTGGACGCTCCGGCCGGGGGCCAACAAGGCTCATTTCCCCTTTAAGCACATTCACTAACTGCGGCAATTCATCCAGATTGCAAGCTCTCAATAAGGCGCCTATCCGCGTCCGTCTCGGGTCATCCTTTTGCGTCCATACCCGTCCGACACCCTTTTCCGCGTTGTTTATCATGGTACGAAATTTTATCATGGCAAAGCGTTTCCCGTCTTCTCCTATCCTTTTCTGCAGATAAAAAATTGATCCGAAAGACGTAATTTTTATAATTACGCTTATGATGAGAAAGATCGGAAAAAGAACAAGAAGTCCCATCGCCCCAAAAACGATATCAAAAATTCTCTTGATAAACCGGTTATACCCTTCAGCCAGCGGGGACTCTTTAAGCCCCAGAAGCGGCACACCATCTATCGTTCTCATATCCACCTGGGACGTCATCATGCCCAAAAGATCAGCCACCAGACGAAATTCTATCATCTGTTTTTCACACTCAAGCATCATGTCTATCATGGTATTTCTTGCGACCTCAAGCTCGGTCATAATGATCTCGTCGATCGCGTTCGCGCCGATTATCCCGGCAAAATCATCTATTTTTCCCAGGACCGGAATACCCCCGCATTTGCCTGTATCATCGGACTTTATTCTCACAACACCCGCGATGTCATAATCCCAGTGTGAATCACCTGAGATGTGCCTGATCAATCGTCCTACCATCGGCCCATCCCCTACCAAAAGCAACCGCCTGGTCCTTTCACCCCGCCCTCTTGTGATCAATCGGATCCTGTTCACGGTAAACCGCCATAAACCGATGAACAATAACAGCGTTACCCATGACATAAAAAGCATCCCACGGGAAAAGGAATACTCCCTGTAAATAAAAGTTGCCGCCATGAATATCAGAAGCATTAAGGTGTCCGCCCGCACGATCAGAAAGAACTCATCCACAATGGACAAGCGGGCTTTGATGGAATAAAGTTTTTCGGACCGCATCAAAAATATACATACGACAGTAAGAAGCGGCAGTATTTTTACATACTCAAAGATATGCGGGACCCCGTAAATAACATTGAACAGCCCGGAATTGAACCTTAGCCAATATGAAGCAAGAAACCCGGCGTTAACCGCCAGTATGTCTCCCAACAAAAGTATAAAATTGAGCCTGATATCGTTACGTATCTTCATGTTTGTTTACGCGCGAGTGGCCCCGGGCGTCGGTTACGTCCCGCGAGGCATCTTCCCTCGAATATACTCTCTGATCTCGTCCTTAAACCTGGACCGGTTAAACTTCATGGCATTCTCCCGCAACGCCTCAGGTTTAAACATATGTTTGTTTTTCTCAAACCTTTCTACCGCGTCATTCAATGATTCCGCGGTTTGCTCATCAAAGAATACGCCCGTCGGAGAGGCGCCTTCCGCTGTCGTTTCGTTAGTTTTAAGAGGAACTACTGTCTCCAGCGCGCCGCCCGCGGCATAAGCTATCACAGGTTTTCCGTAAAATTGAGCTTCCACCGGCACTATGCCAAAGTCCTCTTCTCCGGGGAAAATAAGCGCCTCACAACCGGAATAATACGTTTGCAACTCACCGTCTGAGGCCCATCCCAAAAATGTGATATTTCCCGTCGCGTCCAGGTCAAGCTTCGAAAATTCGCTTCCACTGCCGATAACCACGAGGCGGCGGCCGCTCACGCTGAATGCCGCGACAGCAAGGTCTACCCGTTTATATGGTACCAGCGCGGATACGATCAAATAATATTTCTCGCGAGACGCGCGGGGCTTCGCGATCTCACTTCTCAAGGATTTTGCGCCCGCGGGGTTTACAGGGGGATATACAACATCCGCGTCCCTGGAATAATACTCCTTGACCCGAACCTTAACATTATCTGATATGGCAATAAAATAATCAATGTTTTTATTGGTATTAAGGTCCCACTTTTTCAATCTTCTGAGCACCAGTGATATCATCCATCGTTTCAATGGATTTTCTGAAGAAAAATAATCATTAAAAAATCTCCAGGCATACCTCATCGGTGTATAACAATAGCATATATGCAGAGCGCCCTGCGTTCTTACGCCTTTGGCCACACAGTGGCTTGAACTCAAAACCAGATCATACCCGGTAAGGTCAAAACTTTCTATCGCCATTGGAAAAAACGGCAAAAAACCGCGATAACTGTTAAATATGCCGGGGATCTTTTGTAAAAACGAAGTGCGGATGTCCATTTCTTCTATGATCCGGGAAACGCTTCCTTTTTTATGCAAAAGCGTAAAAAGCGTCGCTTCAGGGAATAGTTCACAAAAAACCTCCAAACACTTTTCCCCGCCCCTCATCCCCGTAAGCCAGTCATGTACGATCGCTACTTTCATTAAAAGTTATCCTTCTAAAGCTGACGACTGATGGCTGAAAGCTGAAAGCTCTTTGCGCTACGCTGCTATGAATAACGTCAAGCGTAATTTTTAAGATTTACTTCGTTCTTTGACATATTTCAACCTTGTGTGCATTTTTAATATGCATCCTTATTTTAAAATTTGTACTCTGCAAAAAGAGAAACTCGCTGCTATTCGTG
>JAHJBY010000053.1 GCA_018813285.1 Candidatus Omnitrophota bacterium | reverse complement strand
CTCCTTCACGGACTTTACTATCCGAACAGCATTGGATGATGTACAGCAAATATCACTTTCCGCTTTAACATCGGCCGATGAGTTGATATAGCATACCACTGCCGCTTCCGGATATTCCGCTTTTTTCTTTCTGAGTTTCTCGGCAGTGATCATATCAGCAAGAGGACATCCGGCTTCTTTCACAGGCAGGAGAACAGTTTTATCCGGGTTCAGCATCGCCGCGCTTTCCGCCATAAAGGAAACCCCGCAAAAAACTATCACCCTTTGTTTTGCTTTCGTCGCGGCTACAGCAAGAGCATAGGAGTCTCCGGTAATATCAGCGATCTCCTGCACTTCGTCACGCTGGTAATTATGCGCGAGAATAATCGCGTCTTTCTCTTTCTTAAGTTCAGCGATCTTGCGCTGAAGATGCGTCTTATATTTTTGGTCAAAGTTTATTTTATCCATCATCCTCTATTCACATCCTCCGGTTATTGAGACACGTTTTTGACGGTGACCGCTACATTGTCTATAAGCCGAATCTTATCCAGGTACACCGCCACCATTATCTTCACTTCTCCGCGCACCACATCGAGAGGCTGTAAGCTTTCGGCATCCACTAACTCGATATAATCGATATTAAGATATCCCTGCCCGATAAGCACTTTCTCTATTTCCTCCTTGAGACAAAAAACGTCATGCTTCCCGCCTTTAATAAGTTCTTCCGCTTTTTTAAACGCTCGAAAAATACTTGCCGCCCTGCGCCTTTCAGACGGAGAAAGATAAGAATTCCGGGAACTCATCGCCAATCCATCTTCCTCCCTGATGGTCGGCATCACACGGATCTCCGTACCCATATCCAGATCCTTTACCATGCGTTTTACAACGGCCGCCTGTTGAGCGTCCTTCTGACCAAAATAGCTTATGTCGGGGTCTATAATGTTGAATAATTTCGCCACAACCGTTGCGACACCCCTAAAATGTCCGGGCCTGGACGCGCCGCATAGAACATTCGCCAGCGGCCCATCAACTTCAACGAAAGTGTTATATCCATCAGGATACATCGCGTCGTCTGTCGGGACGAACATAACATCCACGCCGTTCTCTTCCGAGAGGCGCTCATCCCCTTTCATATCACGCGGATATCTGCTAAGATCCTCATTTCTGCCGAATTGTGTCGGATTTACATAAACACTAAGAACCACTACATCGCATTCCGCGCGAGCCGCTTTCACTAAACTAACATGTCCGTCATGCAAATATCCCATAGTGGGAACAAATCCGATAGTCTTCGTTCCCGCTTTCGCTTCCCGCGAATACTGTTCCATTTCCCTGATGTTCTTAATTATTTTCATGGATTTTTTATTTTTCCCGCACACACAACTTTTATACAACTCCTCCATGGTTTTACCGATTATCGGGTGCGTCGCGCGCGGAGCGACCTCGACAAGCCCTTTTAAGGCAAATTCCCTCTCGTGCATCCTCGGATGAGGTATCGTTAAACGCTTTTGTTTCAGAACAACATCGTCATAAAGCAGGATATCCACGTCTATGATACGCGGATGATCTTTTCCAGCCGGGACGCGGCCCATTTCCTCTTCCACTTTCTTAACCGCGTCCAAACAATCTTCCGGAGCAAGCCGCGTCCCGACCTTGACCACACCATTCAAATAATCTTCCTGCCGCGGGCCGCCGACAGGCTTTGTAATATAAAATGTGGAACTTTCGAGGATCGTGATATTTTTTGTCTCGCCGAGTCTGCGAACAGCCTCCCGGCAATTGACTTCTTTGTCTCCGATATTAGATCCTATTCCTAAATATACTGTGGCCATTTATTTCACGAAAAAAACTTTTTTTTGACGCGTTTTACTGCTTCTTTCAATTCTTTCACATCCACAGTAAGAGCCATGCGGACATACCCTTCACCAAATTCACCGAATCCATTGCCGGGAGTTACAACTATGTCCGCCTCATCTAACATCGCCTTGGCCAAAGCCGTTGAATCATATCCTCCAAAAACAGGTGCCCAGACATAAAAGGCGGCCTTCGGGGACGGGATCTTCCATCCTGCCTCATTCAATCCGTTTATGAGGACATCACGCCTTTCGCGATATAACTCCACCACCTGCTTTTTAACTTCACCGGATCTTTTTATCGCCTCGATAGATGCGATCTGGACGGGCGTGAATATGCCTGAATCAATATTTGACTTAACTTTTGCCAGTCCCGCTATGGCTTCAAAATTCCCAACGGCTATGCCGACTCGCCAACCTGTCATGTTGAATGTTTTGGAAAGTGAATGGAACTCAATTCCCACATCGCGCGCTCCCTCAACTTCGAGAAAACTCATCGGCAGAAATCCATCGAAACTGATCTCTGTGTAAGCCGCGTCCGCGCAAACTATGATGTCATATTTTTTCGCGAACGCGACCACTTTTCGATAGAACTCTTCGTCACAAACAGCGCCTGTCGGATTGTTCGGATAGTTGATATGAATCAGCTTGCAGCGTTCCGCGACATCCGGGTCTATAGCATCGAGATCCGGGAGAAACCCATTCTCCTTAAGAAGCGGCATCATGACGACTTCCGCCCCGGCAAATATCGCGCCGGAATTATACGGCGGATACCCCGGATTCGGCACAAGCACAACATCTCCCGGATTAATGAAAGCCAACGGCACATGCGCGATGCCTTCTTTAGAACCCAGAAGAGGCAGAACCTCGGTATCAGGATCAAGATCAACGTTAAACCGGCCCTTATACCAACCGGCCATCGCCTGACGCAAAACCCTTAATCCCTTATTCATGGCATATCTGTGCGCCTGAGGATCCAGACTCGCTTCATGCAGCTTTCTGATAATAAACTCCGGGGTCGGACGATCGGGATCTCCCACACCAAGATCAATAATCGGCCGACCGGAGGCCTTGGCTCGTTGTTTCGACTTGTCAATCTCCTCAAATAAATACGGTGGTAGTTTTTTTAAACGATCCGCGTATTCTATTTCCATGAGTATATCCCTTCCATCCTTTCAGGCCGTGTTCATGCTAAGCGCAACACATCTTTCATTGTATACAGGCCGGGGGTCTTTCCTGAGACGAACTTCGCCGCTTTGAGAGCGCCTGCGGCGAACACATCACGCGTCCTGGCATCATGCCTGATCGCAAGCGTCTCGAATTCATTCGCGAAAGTTATGCCATGATTGCCTATAACTTCTCCTTCACGAAATGCTTCAACCGGAGTCTCCTTCCCACTGGCTTCTTTAATGACTTTCGCTATCATTTTCGCCGTACCGCTTGGTGAGTCTTTTTTGCGCGCATGATGTGTCTCGTCCACCCGTATGGAAAAATCGTCTCCAAGAGCGCGAGCCGCTTTCGCGGCAATATCAAACAACACGTTCACGCCCGGAGCCATGTTCGGGGAAAAGACCACCGGGATCTTTTGGGAAGCCTCCCTTATGGCCTTCTCATCATTTTCGTCAAAACCGGTCGTCCCGATAACCATAGGAATGTTCCCTGCGAGACAGCTTTTTATGTGTCCCATCGCGGGAGCAGGAAGCGTAAAATCTATCATGCAATCTATCTCCCGTACTCCGTCGATAGTTTCCTCGACCGTGATACCATATCCCGCGATCTTCTTGCCGATCATTGGATGCCCGGGTCTTTCAACAGCGGAAACGATCTTTACATCGAAATCTCCAGCCGCCAACGCGGCTATCCGACCGCCCATTTTCCCGCATATACCATATATTCCGATCTTCAACATAAGTTCTCCGCCGGTTATATAAGTCCGTGCTTTCTGATCATTTCCTCGAGTTTCGCCTTGTTGCCACTCATCATTTCGCAGAGCGGCATACGGAATTCACCATCTACCATCCCCATCATGCTCAACGCGGTTTTTACGGGAATAGGATTGGTCTCGATGAACATAGCCTCACACAAATATACTATCTCGTAATGGATCTTTCGGCTCGCCTCAATATCACCATTGGCAAAAGTCTGGACCAGTTCACGTATTTTGGCCGGAATAATATTGGCCGCGACACTGACCACTCCCTTGGCCCCGACACACATGAACGGAAGAGTCATGGAATCATCGCCGCTAAGCACGGTAATATCGCATAAAGAAAGAATATCCACAACCTGCTGAACACTGCCGGCAGCTTCTTTTATGGCAACGATATTATCCACTTTCGACAACCTCGCTATGGTTGACGGAAGCATGGATATCCCTGTCCGTCCCGGCACGTTATACAACATTATCGGGATATCGGCCTTACTCGCGATCTCCGCGTAATGCCTGTACTGCCCCTCCGGCGTTGGCTTATTATAATACGGAGTGATGATCAAGGCGCCATCACATCCGGCGCGCGCGGCAAACACCGTAAGGTCAATAGCTTCTTTTGTCGAGTTCGACCCGGTTCCGGCAACTACCGGGATCCGGCCGGAACATGTCTCGACGGCCAATTCGATAAGGCGTTTCTGTTCTTCCGTATCCAGAGTCGCGGCTTCACCGGTGCATCCGCACGGAACCAGCCCTTCTGTCCCCTGTTCGATATGAAATTCTATGAGCTTCCTGAACGTTTCATCATCAATTTTTCCTTTTTTGAACGGCGTAACCAGTGCTACATATGAGCCTTTAAACATGATCACAGTCCTCCTTCGTAAACAATATCGGCTGAACCCTCTAAGTACACGTTTTGTATTTTTTGCCCGGCGATCTCATAATGGACCGTCAGTATTTCTCCGCTTTTTGTGCGCATTTTTATCGGAGAATTCGCTCCTCCGATGAGGCCCAGAACCAACGCCGACGCGACCGAACCGGTCCCGCAAGCAAGCGTCTCATCCTCCACTCCCCGTTCATATGTCCTGATGGGAAATTCATCTCCGTTCTTCTCGCCGACAAAATTGACGTTTGTACCTCCCGGCGAAAAAAAACTATGCTCCCTTATTCTGCGTCCGGTCTCAACGACAGGATAATTCTCAATATCTTTCACAAAATGCACGACATGCGGTACACCACTGTTTATAAAATTGACGTTCATCATACTGTCCCCGAGGCCAAGATTGATCGCAAGTTTTGCGTTCGTCGGAGCGCTCATTTTAAGACGCACCCTGTTTCCGTTCACCTCGGCGCAAAGCATGCCCGCGCCGGTCTCAATATTAAAAGAGGTCCCCCATCCTTTGCGGGCCGCGTAAAACGCGCTGCACCTGGCGCCGTTGCCGCACATATCAACTTCTGTCCCATCGGGATTTATAACGCGCATCCTAAGATCAGCATCAGTCGCCCCTTCCAGTATCAATACACCGTCGGCGCCGACTGACGCGTGTCTGCGGCATATGTCCCTTGCCATCTCGCCATAATTAAGGCCGCGTTTCTTGACGCGGCCGTCCTTGTCGTCAATGATCACAAAATCATTGCCGCTTGCCACAGCCTTTGTAAAATGTATATCGTACTTTTTTCTCATATGCTGTTACCGGTTCATTTAAACTCTTTCAGTATTTTCTCACCACGAATGAGATCGCGGTACGTCTCAGCGGCACGCACAACATTAACCCCGCCGTTTATTACCATCAATTCGGATGAACGCGGCCGGGAATTATAATTCGAGGACATCACAAATCCATAGGCACCGGCGCTCATTACCGCGAGATACCCTCCGGCTACAATGCCTGGGAATTCTCTATCCAGCGCCAGAAAATCGCCGCTCTCGCATATGGGTCCTACTATATCATACTTTTCCGGCTTTGATCTCAATTTTACAACAGACAATATCTCGTGGTGCGCGTTATACAGGCTTGGCCTGATAAGATCGTTCATGCCGGCATCCACGATAGCGAATTTCTTGCCGCTCCTGGTGGCCTTTACATAAAGCACTTTACACACAAGGATACCGGCGGCGCCGGCGATAAAACGTCCGGGTTCTAAAACCAGTTTGAATTTTTTATCCGACAAAAGCGGAATTATTTTCGCGGCGAAATCTTCCGCCGTTCTGGCCTTTTCCACGCCATAATCAATGCCAAATCCGCCGCCGATATTTAACCATTCGATCACTATATTGCTTTTTTCGATAAAATCAAGTATCTTGCGGATAGCAACCGCGAAAGGTTCGGTGTTCGTTATCTGGGAACCTATGTGCGCGTGTATCCCCTTGATCGAAACGTTCGAATACTTGTTGGTGTTATCAAAAATATCTTCCGCGGTTTTGAAGTCGATCCCGAATTTCTTTTCCTTTGTACCGGTAGTAATGTAATCATGTGTGTCCGCTTTCACGTCAGGGTTCAACCTGAGCGCTACCCGGGGTTGCCTGGCGAGCCGCCTTGCTACGGAATCTATCATAATAAGCTCGGGAACTGATTCTACGTTAAAGGCAAAGATATTCTTGCGTATCGCGTATTCTATCTCGCTTTCGGTCTTTCCAACACTTGCGTAGACCAGCCTATCCGCCGGGCATCCCGCCTTTAGGGCTTTGTAAAGCTCGCCCCCTGACACGATATCAAGGCCCGCGCCTTCCGCGACAAGAGCCTTGCATACATTGAGGTTGGAATTAGACTTCATTGAAAAACAGATAAGCGGGTTCAACTCTTTGAACGCCGCCTTGATCTTGTTAAAATGATCCACCAGTGTCTTATGGCTGTACAAATAGAACGGAGTCGGATGTTCCTTGATTATATCCGGCAACGGCACATTCTCACAGCATAGTGTATCTCCCCTATAGTTAAACTCGTGCATTTTATTTCCTCAATCTTTTTTCCCAGGCAGAGATCTCCTTTTCGACAAGATCCGGATTAGTGCTGCCTTCGGTCTTTTTCATCT
>JAHJBY010000125.1 GCA_018813285.1 Candidatus Omnitrophota bacterium | reverse complement strand
GCGGAAGAGTTCGGAAATGTAATGATGCTGATCGGAGGCGAAGGGGAGAACGCTGAGGAGTTTGCGAGCTTCCTTCCGCAGCTTCGTGCGGCGTTCGAGCAACGCCTATCCGACATGAGGGCAGAGAATGAAGCTGCACAGACGTTCGGACAGGTTCTGCCGTACGCGACCGACGAGGTCAAGCGGTTGGAAGAGTTCCTAGGCATCGCGGCGGACGCAGCTGACAAGGTGAGCCAGCGTTTCGTCACCCTCTCTGATCGGCTGAATGCCTTCAGCGATGTCATCCAGCGCGGTATATCTCTCATTCTGGGACAGAAGGCAGGAGCGTTGGCAGGAGCAGGACTGGATATAGCGACAGCCTTTGCTAGGAATAAAAAGGCGCAAAGCGCGCTGGATGATGTGCCGAAGGGAACACAAGAGTTCGCCGACGCCACCTACGCGGCGGCGCAAACATTACTCGCATTTAAGACGAGCGTCGCGTCCGGCCTTATGACGGCAATAGAATCCATCGTGGCAATGTTCCAGGAGGGCACTGCGCGATTGAGCGAGATGCTCAGCAGCGCACGTGACGCAGCCAGCTCATTCGCAAGAGGGCTATGGGACGCGCTGACATCAACGGAGGCGTTCGCCAACGCACTCGACGGTATCAGCAGTTTCATGTCCCGTGTGTTCGACGCGATCTTGACACCGTTCCAGCTCATCGCGGAAATGTTCGGGATGTTCGCTGTTGAAGTGAAGGCGAGCACGGAAGCGATCGCAGCGGAGGCAGCGGTACGAGACGACATGATGAGCAGCCTCAATGTCCCTCAGTCGTGGCGGGAACAGCGCGTGCGCTGGGCCGCGATTCGGCCCGGAGAGAAGCCGCGCACATACGAAGACGATACCGCAGACACACAGGACCAGATTACGGAAGAGCTGACGTGGATTCAGCAGATGCTAGAGCAGTTCCGTGGCCTGTTCCAGAACCACATTGATTGGTTCAGAGGATTCAATGACCGGATGAAGGATCTGGCGGAAAAGCTATTCCCGTCATTCATGAAGATCATCGACGGGCCGCTGAGCACATTCGAGTGGGCGCTGGATCAGATTGCTACGTGGCTTGAGGACGTGTTCGCAAAGGACTTCGAGGCGTTCGCGACGGGGTTCCACGAGTGGTGGACTTCGGACGTTGACCCCTTCCTAAAGAATGACGTGTTCAAGTTCCTAGGGGAGGCGTTCACCGCCCTCTACAACTGGGTGGGAGGCACGCTGTTGCCATTCCTGCGAGATGTCTTCTTCCCAGTCCTGGCGAATGATGTGTGGCCCGCTGTAAAGACAGCGCTCGAAGGACTTGGTGTCGCACTCAAGGATCTGTGGGACACTATCACAGAGAACATGCCGACGATCACCGAGTTCCTGACGATGTTCTTCACGGACATCATCAGCAAGTGGACTGGGATGGTGGAGACAACGAACGCCTTCATCCTCACGAAGTCGGGCGACTTGATGGGCGGATTGAAAGTCATCTGGGATTCGGAATCACTGAGCCTGTGGGACAAACTGAAGCTATCATTCGGGTTGGGGGCCATCGCGATCTGGGATTGGTTCCTGAAGGCGATCGAGCCGTTGAAGGAACCCTTCGCGAATCTGGTGAAGGCGCTGGGCAAGCTGTGGGAGCAGCTTGCACCGATTCTCATCCCGGCGTTTGAGATCCTGGGACGGCTCATCGTGGGCGGGCTTATCATCGCCATCAAGATTCTGACAGCGGCAGTGAACATCGTCAGCGGAGTGTTCGACGTGATCGGCTTCGTTATCCGAGGTGTTGCGAACGCGATCATCCTCGTGATGAATGCTATCATCTGGGCGTGGAACAACCTGATTCCGTTCTCGAAGAATGTAGACTACATCCCATCGCTGGACAGGGGTGGTGACGTTTACCGCACTGGCTTCGCGAAGATCCATGCTGGCGAGACGGTGATGCAGACGGCGCTGGCGCGGCCTCTGATGGCTGGCGCAGGCGGCGGAGACATCTACGTGTACCTCGGAGACGAAGAGGTAACGCAGGCCGTCGTCAAGAACGTGCAGACAGAGAGCGGACGGAAGTACGGGAAGTCTCATACGGGTCGGATGTTCAGGGAGCGATAATGGCTGTCACTGCTTGGACCTTCCCACAGACCGTGCTCAACGACGATACCGGTACTCCGGCGTGGGCAAACCCTACGTACGTCAAAGCAGACGACGCGGCGTACGCATCGGTGACACCGGGCAGCGAATACTCGGATACCATCCTGACGTACGCCTACGGCTTTTCGCTTCCTGCCAATGTCATCGTCGACGGGATCGAGGTAGCTGTCCACAAGGCACGATCAGGCGGATCGGGTATCTACGATCTTTCAGTGAGGCTACGAGCGGCGGGCGCTGGCTACACGGGAAACGATCAGGCAGGCGAAGACGACTGGGATACCGCAGGAGAGGTCGTCCACGGCGGGCCGACGGATCTGTGGGGACTTGCCCTTACCAAAGCCATCGTCGAGGAGACCGGTTTCGGGGTTGGCGTCTCGTGTTACGGCAACAACGCTGGGGAAGAGGCGCGAGTCGAGTACATCGCAATGCGGATCTACTACCACGATCCGGTTGCGCCAACGGTGACAACGCAGGCAGCGACCAACGTCGATTGGGACAGTGCGACGGGGAACGGCAACATCACAGACGTGGGTGATGTGAGCATCACGCAGCATGGTGTCTGCTG
>JAHJBY010000128.1 GCA_018813285.1 Candidatus Omnitrophota bacterium | reverse complement strand
CTCAGCACGGGCCACGGCTGCGTCGCGCTCGCGCTCCAGCGTGCCAATGGCCGTCTCCAGCATGGGCAGGTAGAACTTGGCGCCGACTGGCTTACCGGGCTCAGCTAGCGTCCAACCATCTTTCTTATCACCCACGAATCACCTCCACCGCCTCGTTGTAGAACCGCACGAACGCGTCCAACGCGGCGCCGTAGTTGCGCAGTCCCCACTTGTTCTTGGCCACGTACAGGCCCCCTGCGTTGTACGTGGCATACAGGCTCACGGGGTCCCCTTCGCACCCCCACCGCTCGTCCTGCAGCGCGAGGTAGCCACCGCCAAGAATGAGCGATTGCATGGGCTGGAACAACCACTCGCGCCACCAGTTCATTGGTCCACCCACAGGTACAGATGGTACGCTGTAGATGTGGCCGATGCCGATGCGTCGCGCCACGTGGCTCGCGGTCGCAGTGAGTGTTTGGCACACACCCATGGAGTAGTCCTTGAGCTTCGGCTCGTAGCGCTCGGCTTTGGCTTTGCCGGCTGATTCGGTGGACACCAACGCGACGAAGAGCTCGACAGGATACCCGTAGGCGAGGGCCACGGTTCTGATAGGTGATGATTCGGCGCCACCGTACTTCTTCCAGACGACCGCTGGGATATCCTTGCTGGTGACCTTGCGCAGCACGCCTTCGCCCTCGACCTCGATGTAGCCGTCTGTGAGGCGCCAGCGCCGCGCGCCTGCGGTGGTCCAGCCGTTGGTACGGGTGATGTTAGCTGTTGCCATGTCTATACCTGCTTTGCCTTGCCTTGCCTCGCCTGCTTTGCTTTGCCTTACCTGGCCTCGCCGCGCCACGCCGCGCCACGCCACGCCTGCTTTGCCTTGCCGCGCCCGGCCATGCCGTGCCGCGCCGGGCCTCGCCTGCTTTGCTTTGCGCGGCCTTGCCTCGCTACGCCTCGCCTCGCCACGCCTGCATTGCTTTGCGTTGCCGCGCCCCGCCATGCCTTGCCGCGCCGGGCCTCGCCTGCTTTGCGTTGCCACGCCACGCCGCGCCAAGCCTCGCCTGCCTAGATAGTCTTCACGTCGACAACCTGGAACGTGCCCCAGTTCATCCCTGCGCTCTTCTTCGAGTCGGGACGGCCTGCGCCGAGGCCAACCTGGACACCGACGCGTTCCATCAACGCCTCGACGTCGCTGGCCGTGAACTGATCGGCATCGTACCGCACACGCACTACGGACTCCCAACCTGGTGCCCATCGCATGCGCGCCCGGATGTCCGCTACGCCCGTCTCGTTGCGGGTGGCGTGCTCGCATTGCTTGGGTTCGCCGCGGGTGAACTTGATGAGCGGGGTGTCGTCGTCGGCGTCGAATCCATCCTGCTCGACGAATACGGAAAGTTTGGCCAGCACCATCTTGAAGCCGACTAGGCGGCAGGCCGAGATCATCGCTTGTCGGATGGCGCTTGCCGGCAGTCCAGGCCACCCATCGGTGGACAGGTGCATGCTCGCCGCTGCGCATGCGGCGAAATCCTTGGGCTCTCGTTTTTTGCCTTTCGCCGCCGTTGCCCCGGCAGCCTGCTTCTCGCGCATTATCTCTCGTGCCTCGGATGAGAACTTGTTGCTCACGTAGGGGGCATCGCCCCGAATCGTGAAGGCCAATCGTGCGAATTTCGGTTTGCTTATTTGTCCCACCTTCATCTCCTTTTGTGTTGCCTAGCCTCGCCTGGCCTTGCTGGGCCTCGCCTGCCTTGCCTCGCTACGCCATGCCGCGCCTCGCCGCGCCACGCCTGCTCAGCGAGAGCCATGCTCGACCTCCAGCGCTTGCATGATGTAGTCGATCAGCGACGTAGCCGAGGTGATACTCTCGTGCTCGGTGACATCGCCGCACGGCTCGAACTTCTCGTGCCGAAAGCTCTCGATGATGACCGGAAGCGGTACACCGTACTGAAGTGCGATGGAGACCATCTTGGCGAAGCAGTGCATGACGCACCGAAACGCGGCGCCCTGCTTGTAGGCATCGATGAAGATCTCTCCCAGCGTTCCGTTTTCGTGCACACCGGTGCGCAGATAGATCTTGTGCCCCCCGACCCGCGCCTGCAGCGTCGTGCCCCACCGCTTGTTCGGCAGCCGCCGACGTTGCCGGCCGAGACGGCGAAGCCTCGTGAGGTGCCGGATGGCGGCGAGGGCCTTGTGGTAGCGACGGGCCGGTGCCGCTGTGCGCAGCACCTCGTCTTCAGCCTTCTTGGCGCGCCTCTGCCACTCGTGGGCCGCTCGCCGTTCAGCTTCACTCACGAGTCGTCTCCTCCCACTTGTCGTACGCCTTGAGCAGCACCACCGTGGTGGCTACGACCTGCTCGTGAGTGCCCCCTCCGCCGGCCAGTGAGCGGAACTTGGTCAAGACTTGCAGCAACTCGAGTAGAGCTATCGAAGCGTCGCTGTCCTCGACCCCGTTGCGGGCGAAGGTGATGTTCCAGTCACCGTTTGGGCTGTCTATCTTCTCGACCATGATCCAAACTCTAACAGATATGACAAAACCTGACAAGCCTAGACTTCACTTGACCGCATCTGCTACCATGTAGTCGATGCCGACATGCCGTCTTTGTGGCCACACTTTGCCGCAGAGCGAGTTCGCCGTTGGGCGCTCGGTCTGCCAGGTGTGCCGCGACCCCGACCCGCTGTGGACCGAGCAGCTGGACCGCGGCGCCATGTACATGAGGATGGCGCCCATGGTGACGTGGCTCGACGAGCAGGATGCCGTGCTGGCCTCTCAGTGCCGCGAGACGCTCGACCGAGCTGCGAGGATAGCCCGGACCCTCATTCCTGCTGTGGCGGCCCTAGCAGAGCCTGAAGAGCCCCTATGGACGGCGCTCGTCGAGGCCCTGGTCTGCAGCTGCCACAACACCGTCTGTGCCCTACTTGGCGACCCAGACAGCAGCGTGTGGGTTTCGGCGCCCCTGCTCTGGCGGCACAAGCCGTTCCGGCGGCTCAGGGACGTGCTAGAGCGCGCGCTGGACGGGGCCAACCTCGGGCTAGGCTCTGCACGTCCAGGCTCGTCAGGAGGCGCCGTGGGCGTCGCAGGACCCCGCGGGATGCGCAAGACCGACCTGCTGGTGGACATTCAAACGGCAGTGCAGGAGGCTGGGCTCGACCCTCTCGATCTCGGGATGCTAGTCGCCTCGAGGGTGGGCATCGTGGGGCTCGATCTCAGTCGCCCGCACTGCCGGGTTCGGATGAAGAACTGGCAGATAGCTAGGGCGACAGAGCTGACGCCAGGGACCGTTCGGCGGCGACTGGCCAACGCCGACGCGAAGCTCACCGATGCGTTGGTGGCCCGTGGACTATTAGAGGAGGAGAGCGGTGGAAAACACCATCGAAGGCTGGCGAGCAATAGCTGAGGCACTGGGAGTGTCAGAGCGGCACGCGGTACGCTACGGTGTGCGCGACGACGACCCGTTGCCGGTGCGCAAGCGCTTTGGCCGCGTCTACATTCAGAGCACCGAGTTGTACGAGTGGGTTCAGAGACAGGACCAGAGCTATGGCCAAGCACGGCCAGCCACGGCCTGAGTTCTTCAAGCGTCTGATGGCGCTCGACAAGGTGCTGCGCAAAAAGGGCTTCCCAGCCATGTCTCCCTGGTGGGAGCGAGTGCTGGAAGAGTTCTACTGCGATGAGGCCATGGATCTAGTGCTGCGCGTCGGACGACGAGGGGGTAAGTCGTCGACCTTCTGCCGGGTAGCCGTTGCCGAGGGCATCTACGGGGAGCACGTCATCACTCCCGGCGACATCGGGGTCATCCCGTTGGTGTCCGTAGACCGCCGAGAAAGCACCGGCCGGATCAGAAACATTCGAGCCATCCTCGATGCCATCAACATGGACTATCGAGACACGCGTGACGAGATAGAGCTCAAGCACAAGCCAGTGCTGTTCAAGACCTTCACCGCCACCATCGCAGGCGTCAGCGGCTTCACGGCCATCTGCATCCTGCTCGACGAGGTGAGCAAGTGGAAGGACAGCGACACCGGGGTCAATCCTGCCGGCGAGGTCATCTCATCCATCAAGCCGACCATCGCCACACAGCCGCTCGCTAGGGTGTTCATGTGCAGCTCGCCTTGGTCGACGCTGGATGCCCACTACGACGCCTTCGAGCGCGGCAACATCGGCACACAGCGTGTGGCGTACGCGCCGACATGGGAAGCCAACCCGTCGCTCACCGAGGAGGCCACACACTCGCTAGAGCGTGACGAGCGCAAGTGGCTGCGTGAGTACAAGGGCATCCCTCAGGCCGCCATCAGTAATGCCTTCGACCCCGAGGTCATCGACGACTCCATGCGGTCGCCCGTGGCGGCCGAATACGGCCAACCGGTGCTGGTCATCGACCCCTCGAGCGG
>JAHJBY010000052.1 GCA_018813285.1 Candidatus Omnitrophota bacterium | reverse complement strand
TGTTCTAACTCGGCTTTTTCCGTCGCGAGGGCCTCAAACTTTATCATCCCATCGCGCGCCTTTTCCTTAAGCTCAAAGGAAGCTTTAAGCGGTTCCCTGAAACGCGAAACCGCGGCGCCGGATCCCTCAAGTTTTGACAAAATAACACCCAGCTTTTCTGTTTCATTAAACGAAGTGAATATTTTCGTAAGGTCGTTCATGTCCAGCGTTATTTTATTAGTCTCCGTCATCATATTATTCAGGCCGTTGATCACCGACCCCAGGGAAATAAGCCTCCCCACACCTCTTTCGCCGGTATTACTGAAATCAATAACGCCGTTTGTCGTCATGGTATCCATAACCTTGAAAACGTTTTCCAGAGTATTATTCGTTCCCAAATCAATTCCCATCAACTTAAGTTCGCCTTTCCCATTATCATCGGTATTCAGCAGAACGGCCGCCTGACTTACAAAAACCTGCGCTTCCTGTGTGAGATACCCGGCAGGGTTTACCCAGCCTCTTTCCGCCATGAAGTTTTCCATATAATCCATATCCATGCCGTTTTCCCCTGATATGTCAAGCGTCTTCGCCGCCGAGGCGATGTCGTAAGAACCTGAATCGTTTTGGCGATTCGCCGACCAGGCGGCTCTTTCGCGAAAATACTGGACAACCCGGCTGACCTCAGCGGCCGTATGTTCTCCTTTAGCTTCATAAATTTGGCACACGTTACGGGCATTTATGTCCGTCAGCATTTCCTCCTGGATCCGCAGTATTATCTTGCTTTGCTTTTTCGCGTCTTGATTTTTCGCGTTTTTCAATTCCGCTCTCTGCTGGCCGGTCAGCCACGGGTCGTTCAGGCTTATCAACTGGATGAAAGATCCCTTCATCCTACCCTTGCCGCCCATATTCGCTTTTTCAAGATTAAGCCGTTGGGCAACCTGCGCCACGAAATCGCTGGGGGCGAGATCTCCCTTGATAAGACACGCTCGCGGCCGGTTGGAGCCTTTCCAACCCTTAAGCCTGCAGGTAAACCAATCAGGCATCTTGGCTATGTTCGAGCCGTCTCCCAACCCCTGAACAAAAACAGCGCGTTTCAGAGTAGGATCCTGTTGTATCTCCCGGCTAATTCTCGCGATCTCCTTCTTGAATACACCCATATCACGACCAAGGACAAGCTCAATTTTTACACCTTTTAATCCGTTTTCCTTAAACTCGCTATATGCTTTCCTCACGTTTCCGCCGTCTTTTTCAGTATAAATGCACAGCCTTGTGGTACCCCTTTTCAGCTTTCCTGTCATTATATCAACCACCTGGCGGCCATTTCCCATAACACCGATATCTATTACGCCCTTGTGTACCTTTAAACTCGGTTCCATCTTGAGCATTATCCTTTCAGCGCCAAGCTCTTTTATCACAGCTCCCGTTTTCTTTACTGTGCCTGAGGCAGCGACCCACCCTGCCACCCCTTTCAAAGCTTTCTTAAAATCCATTCTGCCTCTATCCTTTTTGTGCAGGGTGTCAATCTTAAGGCGCATATCCGCGCCGCTCGTGCTGTGCTTCATAACCACAAAAAGAGCCAGGTGCTTTTCTGAAAACATAGTGCCAGCCTGCCGGCCACCGCTTGTCGCCTCCGCTACACTATACCCGAGAAATTTATCACCGAATAAACTATAGTCTAAATGGTAATCCGCCTCATTTTTGTACTTAAGGGCGGTCGCGGCGGCGTCTACGATTTTCTTAAATTCCGCTTTCCCTGTTTTTTCCAAAAACTTGCGAATAGCGCCTTCGTTTTTCAGCATTTTTTCATAAAGTTTTCCACTTTCAGCGAATTCATAACTATGGTTTACTTGTTTTCCTCCTTTTTCAATATTTCGAATCGATCCGAGGGCCTCCTTAACCTTGTTGAATATCTCCTGGTAAACCGAGTTTATTTCTTCCATCGCGAGCTCTCTCTTTCGCGAGGACATCTTTTCGGAAGGCCGGTGCGCGGCGGCTTTTATCAGCGGCGCCATCGCGAGAGCGAACTGCAATTCATCCGCCGCGAGGACGGTACCGCGTGGGATATTGCCTTCAAGCGCGAATCCAAGAAAGTCGGTGTAACTCATAATGTGTATGCCTTCCCCGAGTTTAGCCATTTTTCCCGCTCCTTCAGTCACCAGATTGATCTTTCCGGGGCCAACACGCCGCAAGGCGTTCTGCATAACAGGGTTGTTATACATTTGAAGCGCGTTACTACTGGTAGAAGTGCAAAAGATGTATATACCGCGCGGATTGAGATCATAGGCAACCGTCAGGCCAACAGCTTCCGCCGCTTCTTTTCCGCCGCCGCAGGGAAGACCTATGACTTCCTTCACCGTTACGCCATGTGAGATAAACAGAAAATCTATCGCGCTGATATACGCCATGGCGATCTGCTCAACCCGCCATTTCCATCCCGGCTCAAGACTTTTTATGTACGCGAATTTGCGGGCTACCCGTCCCGCGACCACGTCGGTAAGCGCCCCCTTTGTTGCTTTACCGCTGGCCATCGCGATAATCTTATTGCCCATCAGAAACGACTGATAGAGGTCTCCCGCGTTCTTTCGAGCTGTCGCGTTCTGTGTCTCCAATTTCCAGCCGTTCCCCAAAGTGCCGTCTGAAAACATCTCGGCTAACAACGCTGCCGCCTGTTTCGTTGCCGCCCGCTCCTCTGCCGCCAGTTTCGCTGAGTGTTTTGTTGATGACGGTCCGGTTTTAATAACGTTTTTGTTACATATGCCCTGTGCCATGTCAATGACACGGTCGATTTCTTTCGCGGCGGGTTTCACGGTTACAACATCAAGGAAATCCCCAGGCAGGGACGGCTTATACAAAACAAGGATTTGTCGGAAGTCCTTCTTGAAATCCGCGGGATTCGCGTTTCCTTTAGGGTCGGCGATCTTTTTGAGATCGGCAACTGTCATTTCGCCTTTACTCGATTTTAGTTTTGTTTCAAGAGCGCCGGCTAATTTTCCTAAATGACTTTTTCCAGCGGCATGCTCCAATATGTATTTTCTCCTCTCACTCAGTTTCGTTTCAAGAGCGCCGGCTAATTTTCTTACACGACTTTCTTTAGCGGTATGCTTCAGAACGTGTTCTATCCCTTTACTCAGTTTTGTTTCAAGTGCGCCGGATAATTTTCCTAAATGACTTTTTCCAGTGATACGGTCCAGTACGTATTTTATCCTTTTGCCCGGAGGTCCGCGAAGAAGATTGTCCACCGTTTTGTCCGAAAGGTTCTTAAACGCTTTATCCAGGCTTCTAAAGTTTTCTCTTGGTTCGACGCGCTCTCTGGCAGTATTCAGCATTTTCCACTGGCTGTTAATATCCTTTGTTTTTTTCAGTTTCTCGAACCGTTTACCTGTTTTTCGGCTTTGGCCTTCAAAACCGTACAGTTTGAGTTCCGCATCGGCAGGCGAGAGATGCCCGCCTTTCCCACGCTTACTGAACCTCTTTCTAATCAACTTCCCGGCATTTTCATGGATACGCATCAGGTCTCTAAAACTATACATATCGTCCACCGCTTTTCTCAGGACGCTCGTTATCTTCAGATCCTGGTACTCTGCCCCTTTAAGATGCTTAAAAACGTCGCCAAGTTTTCTCTCCGCGTTTGTTTTCATAAAAAGCTTAACAACGTTCGCAAATTTCCCCCCAGTCGCTTTCATCCCCGCATCCGCATAAATCTGTCCCATCCGCGTAGCTACTATTTTCTTGAAATCCTTATATTCAATCCATTCCTCACCTGTTTTTGTCCTAACCTCTTGCACTATTTTGTTTATGGATTTCTGCAAAGCACCGACTTCTGTTATGGTAGAGCTTTTTCCCTTGTCATTAATTTCTTTTGCTTTTCCTTCTATCTTTTGTATTCTTTCGAAATAGGTTATTGCTTCCGTTGCCTGAATACCTTTAACTGCCACTTCTATTTTCGCCTGTGCGTATTCCTTCCACAATTCTTGAGCTACTTGCATCGTAATATTCTTCCCATCTTCACTGAAAAATTTATGCTTCCCTTTTTTCGTCCATTTTTCGAAGGCTTTCAGCTTTTTGTCCGCCTTGTCCACAGGGGTTTTGCCGGTCTTTCCGGCTTCATTTACATATTCCCATCCAAGAATTGACATTGTTTTTTGATACCTTTTTTGGGCGGTTTTTCCGTTTTCATACTTTACCGCGAATTTTTTGCCGGACTTGTCGGTATACGCAATTGTGTTACGAGACCCCTTCTTCCTGACCCAGCTCACGTCAACTATTCCGAGTTTACGCAAAGCAAGGACATAGCTCTTTTTCTCATCAAGTTCGTGCCGTTCCAGCCCCGACGAAACACCCAGGGCGCTCCATAAAAAGGCGCCAATCTTCGAGCTTTTCATGTAATCAATATTAACTACAAGCTGTGACTGCTTACCGTCAATTACTTCCCGTGCTGCTTTCTTCGTAACCCCTTCCTCTGCATTAATCCCCTTCTTAGCCGCTTCTTCCACCCGGCTCTGCACACGGTACTGTTTTATAGCCGCGCCGGTGAAAATACCGTACGGTGAAATGAACGGGCAAAGCGGGAGGACAACGGCGGCTTTTTTGACTTCACTAGCTATACCCTCAGATTCGCTTCGCCGTAGCTCCCTAACAAACTCCTTCCAACTCATCTTCTTCCCCGTCTTAGCTATCTCCGCCTTCTGCATCCTCCTCATCTTGCCCGATGTCCCGATAAGAACACCTGCCCTTATGAGTGGCAACAGCTGCGTGGACACAAAAACGCTCGTTTTTTGATACGACAAGACTCGGGCTTCTTCAAAGGTCTTTTTGGCATTTTTAGTGAGGTCTGAGTTTTCTCCGAAATATTTAAAGGCTTCTTTGTAAACCTGTTCCGCCGCCAGATAATTTCCGTAGGCGCCGACGGCCTCGCAAACGCTGTTATAGACACCACCCCAGAACGGCGCGGAGATGCCTACATGCGTGACCGCGTTAAACGCTCTGCCTACACGCGCGCCCCACGCGGCTCCAAAAGCTAATTTTGTCCCGCCTCCCGCTACCGCCCCCATGCCTCTCAACATGCCGCCAAGCACCTGCATATCCACATAAAACTTCGCGGTTGCCGCCTCAGAAGCAATAAGGCAAAGAAGAATACCCTCTTTTATCTCGCCTCTGGCTATAAGCGCACCGCCAAGCTCCGCCATGTCCTGTATCATCCAGTCTGTCGAAAAACTCTCCCATGGGATTTCCGTGTTGGTAAACGGTTCAACGACATTGCCCTTCGCGTTAATTATCCCGTTTTCTTTACAATACGACGCGATTGCCTGTTTCCTTTCTTGTTGAGACATCGAGGACAAACCAGGGCTGAAAAGATGATCTCCAAGGTATCTAAAAATGGAGGTCTCCAAATACTTCTCCACCGCGCGCGTTTTAAGTGCATTCGCCCATAGCAACATTCTCTCTTTGTCTTTCCCTGAATAATACTGGGAGGCTATAATCGCCGCAACGGCGCCAAGACCAAGAAACATACCTTCAACCGGGTTCAGAACGCCCTGAACCGCCGTATGAAGCCCGGCGAAGGTTTTTTCCATAACAGGGGTCTCAAGCAGGCGCAGGCCGTCCGCTGACTTGTAAAGCGCTATAGCCGCGTCACTTCCAACTCTCTCCAAGTCACCAGAAAACTCTCTCATCCTTTTCTCTTCTTTCCTATAGAAACCGGCTAAACTATCCACGCCAATTTTTTCACATATAAAAGCTTTTACCGCGAATTTGAACATTTCCAAGTCGGCACTGTACTGTACCGCCTTAAAAATGACCGTCGTCAAAAGGTTTTTACCAGAATCCCATACCTTCCCGCGCTGTTCCGGGTCGGTAAACGTACCGACAATATCACCGATAAGATCATCGGCATGGTAGCCCATTGTTTTAACGATCTTTATGTCTTCGATAGGTATAGTTTCACGTATCGTTTCCAGTGTCTTTATCTCCCCGGCCGCGTATCGGGCACCGGCGCCGTGCCGCTCCGCTGCATCGCCGTGGACTTCCTGCTTTTTTAGGGACGAAAGACATTGCGCTTCCCAAAAAGCAGCACCTTTTTCTGCCCCGAGTTTCTCGTTCAATCCGGCGTTACCCGCGGACCAGAGCGCCACCGCGATATCTTTCACCTGTTGTATGCGCGCGACCGTCTCCCCCACCTTGTGCTTACCGTATTCTATCAGGTGCTTTCCGTCTTTTATGATTATATGGGCAGCCGTCTCCGTCTTTCCCAACATACAGCCCGATTTCTCAAGTACAATCGCCCTCTGCTCGCTCCACTCTTTTTTCAAAGCGATGCCCTTCTCTCTCTCTTTGGCGGCATATGCCCCGAACCCGGCTTTCTCGTTCAGATATGCCTGAACTTCATGGTAGAACGCCCCTATAAGGCTTACCCCTCCTTTAAGTCCGGCGCGCTTAATGGTGTAATCCATACCGGCCAATTCTTTGACTTTCCCGTATGCCCAGCCGGCTTTTTCGCGAATATTTTCCGCCGATTCCCTGAGAGCCTCACCTATCGTACTTCCGGTAATAACCCTTTCACCGTGCCACTTTCCGTCTTTGGACTCGTAACGCATCGGTGTGCTTTTGTCGCCGACAGCCTGGCTGTTCGGCATCTTAAACGTCACACCTTCTAAGGTAACAAAACTGTCCCGCCCCTCGAAAGGCCGAAGCTGTAACCCCTCAAATTTTATGTCGCCGTCTACACGAAGAAATGTTACGTCCGGCCTTCCTTCTACTTTTCGCGTCTCCAGAACGATAAGCTCGCCGTAAATTACGGGAGATTTCCCCCCGGAAGGACCGTCTTTAGAATAAGATATTGCCACCCACAGCCCGCCGCCAGTATCTTCGTAACCAATATCCTTACGCCCATCTTCCCCTTTCTTATCCAGCTTAAACTCACTACTAATGTCGAATGTACCATCAAGACCTACTAAGCCTTGCAAAAATTTGTTATTCATATCTGCCATGCTACGACGGGTACGCCCATCTTCCCCTTTCTTATCCAGCTTAAACTCACTACTAATGTCGAATGTACCATCAAGACCTACTAAGCCTTGCAAAAATTTGTTATTCATATCTGCCATGCCACGACGGGTACGCCCACCTTCCTCTTGCTTTTCCAGCTTATTCACACCATAGCTTTTGACTGTACCTTTAAAGCTTAATATGCCTTGCGAGATCTCGATTTTCATGTCATCTGTCCCACCGATGGTGCGTCCATCTTTCCCTATTATCTTGGCCTTCATGGTGCCTTTTCCCATGTCTATCGTAAATTTTATGTCCTCGTAGAAACCTCCCGGCTTTGCCTGTTCCAGCGCGAACATAAACGCGCCCATAGCCGTACTCCCTTCCATAATTGTATCAGCCCAGAGGTCTCTCGCTTCTTGTGCTGAAATAGTTTTATTCCCTTTCTTGAATTTTTTGTCTTTGACGCTATAGTTCCAGCCCTGGCCTAATACCGGCGCTACGCATTTATTCATAAAAAGGTCATATTTTTTCATCCCATCAAAAATGCTTGTCTGCTGCATGTAGCTATTACATTCGGCGTAAACGCCGGTGGTTTTCTGCATTAGGATGCTGTTTTTACCCCATTTACCGTCGACCGCCTCATCCGCGGTTTGATACTTTCCATTCTTTCCCGCCATTGCTTCGGCCGTCTTTAATACTCCCTTCAAACGCTCGGCGTATGTTTTATCCTTTTCATTGCCGGCTTCAAGTTTAGCGATTTCTCCGGAAATTTCTTTTTTTGCCGCAACAATCCCCTTAAGTGTGATGTAGGCGCTATACTGGACGCCTCTCCTCTCTATGTCTTCCGGGGAACCCGGCTCGTACATAGACCAGGTCGCGTTGCCCTTTACAAAATTTATGTAGAGTGTCGCGCCGGATTTGTCTTCCGTCTTCAAAAAGCCCGACTCTACCTGAAGCCGGCCGTCTTTACCGCCCTTGAAGACCGTGTCGAGCTGTTTCGCGCGAATATTCTGCGTGAAAATCGCTTTACCTGTTTCCGCGGGCGGCACTATCACCGCATCGTCTATATTCTCACCCACGTTTTTAGCGGACCAGACCTGATCCTTGCCTGTTTTTTCATTCGTGCCGTATACCCATTCTTTACCCTTGGCAACGGTATATTTTGTGCCGCTGCCCACCCATACGTCCTGGCCCTTATCCACGCCGAGACTGCCGAAAGCTACAAAATATTTCTCTTTATTCTCTCTCTCGGGCGTATATACCGTAAGGTTCGTTTTGGAACCGTCTAAAACGATCGTCGTCGTACCGCTACCCTCACCGTCGAGCCTGTCGTGGCCCCACACTCCCACCTTCGCGCCTTTCACGAGTACCAGGTTATTATCCTTATCCAGCACAAACCTGCTTTCCGCGTCAGCGGCTATGTAATAGACACTCTGGCCGCTTTTAAGTATCTGTTCGTTTTTGGGATCCGCGATATACTTCTTAAACTCCGCGCTTTTCAGAAACTTGGCCATCGAACCGGCATCTTTCATATTGGCGCCAGACTTCTTAATAAGCGCATCAAACTTCTCAATAAACGCTTTCTTCGCCTGGCCTTCAATACCTTCGAAAAAACAAATCGCGCGAATAGTCATTATTGTATCCGCTGTCGGGGCTAAAAAGCCGTCGTCCGAAAGCGTGAATTCCAATAATTGTTTCTGTCCGGCTACGTTACATGTAAGCTTAAAACTTTCTCCAATTCCGGGGATGTTTTCTCCTGCCGGAACTTTGATATATTTTGAAAGTTCCGTTTTATCGTATTTAAGCCCTTCTTTTGTAATATACGCCTTGATCACGTCAAGTTCCTGTCGACTTAGTAAGCTTACTTTTATCCCATAAGCATTGTCAGTCATTATGAACGGAGTTCCTTCTATTTCTGTTACGGTGTGCCCCGCTTTATTCACTTCCAGATCAGCAAAGACCCTGGCGTCTTCGCCTCTTATGTCCATTCCGTTATACTTCAATAGCTGTACGTTCCTGCCGTCTTTCTTGTTGTTGTCTCCGGTAAGCACATACTGCCGCCCGCCGCCTTCCTTCACCGATATATATTCAAAAACCAGCCCCTCATTCTTTTCCGTGAAACGGTAACCGTTAAAGTCCGCATGCTGTCCGGCCGCGATGTCTCCGATGGTTACCTTGCCCACGGTATCACGCATATTCACTACCTCTACGAGACCGTCTTTCCATGTATTACCCAAAGAGTCCGTCGAGATAATGATATCGGTGATTTCGGATCTGACAGGAGCCTCACCACCAGACGCGCCTTTCTTATCCAAAACATGCCGGCGGGTTACCCCATCAAGAAGAACGAGTTGATTTTTATCGTTTATGGTTAAGCTGCTTATGATCCTTTTATCCTTGTATTCATATTCCTTGTAAATAGTTACTGTCTCCTCCAGCTTTTCGCCTGGTTTGCTGGTCATCCTTATATCCCTCAACGGGGTTAAAAACAACCGGCCTTCCTGCACTTCAAACTTAAATGTGATGCCTTTTTTGTATTCACCGTCTTCATCAAGCATCTCCCACTCGGCTTTTTCGATATCGAGATTCGCAAAACCGGCAGGTTGTTTTTCCGGGCAATAGGTTCCTTTGGCGCCATTGCCGAACGACCAGCCCTTGTCGGCGGTATAATTGACCAGGCTTCCCGAGTCAAGAATATATTCTCCAAATTTGAATTCACCCGAAACTTTTGCCGTAAAGCCGGTTGTGTATTCATTGTTTTTAATCTTTATTTTTACCGGCGCGCTCTCTCGTCCCTCAACCACAAGAGTTGCCGTAACATTTCCGTCCGCGTCAGTATTCGCGGCTACTTCATATGTTCCATGTATCGTGACAGTCACATCTTCAAAACTTTCTATGTGATATTGGTTCTGGCCGGTTTCTTCGTCCAAAACGGTACTGGCCCTGACAGTCCCTGTTAAGTTGTACCCGTCTTTTGTAACGTTAATTGAGTATAAATTGCCCTCAATCCGCGTAAAAGACGTGTTTTTGTCCACTTCTATTTTCAATTCCAGGTTGTCAACCTTCATTTTCTCAAGCATCCCGGTAAAGGCTGCCTTGTTCACAAGGGCGTACTGTGAAATCCCTTTGTCAGCGGAAGGCAATCGGACAACCTCATAGAGGACACCATTTTCGGTTTTTGTCGCGCCTTCGTGTTTTTCGCCTAACGCATTACCCTCAATATCAAAATATTCTCCCTTTATTCTTAACTCCTCTCCCTCTTTAACAACAGTAAACTGCCCTATTATTTCTATGTTGTCCTCGCCGCCGGCAACCTCGTTAATCTTAACAAGGCTATCGATATATTTGCCCGTGTTTCCAACGACAGGAGCTATATGCGCTTTGCCGTCTCTTACGAGCCATTTACCGGACATCACTTCCTTGCCGGCTATTAGGATACTGTTTTTCGCGGAGAGATTTTCAACGGATTCGTTCACGACAAGAAGCGTATTTTCGCTTACACCGGCAACAACACTATCCTCTGTTTTATCATACCTGATCATTATCACGCTGTTTTTCAGGGCGAGTATATTACCTTCTTCATCTTTTTTAAGATGCGCCGTGGATTGCTCGCCTCCGGGCCCGGGTTGGCCTGTTTGCTCAAATATACGCAATGTTTTTCCCAGGTCCACGCTTCCTTTGATTACGGTGGCGATTACATCGATGCCGTCATTCCCGGATACCCGTGAGGTTTTTTTTATTTCAAGTTCGGTGCCTGTTTTCGCGTCAATTACAACGGCATGTTTATAGGCATAAAGATCGCCGTCTTTACGAACGCACAGGATTTTACCCGCATACGAGGCACCTCCCCAAACAATGCCATCCAATTTTTCGATAAGTCCGGCTTTTATCAAAAGGCTTTCTTCTAAAACAGGGCTTATGTCATATTCGATTTTACCGTCTGTCATAATATGGCCGTTCATTATCGCGGTATCCGAACCTTCTATTTCACTCAACTTCACACCCATGAATTCTTTCGTTGTAAACTCGATAATTCGGCTGGAGCTAAAAGATATCCCGTTCGCATCCGCATTTAACGTGATTGTGACATCCCTGTCCTCGCCTGTAATTTTGGCCGTCGTGTCATCTCCCTTCAAAAATGCCAGCAGTTCCGAAGCCCTGACAGTTTCGGACTCTCCGTTTGCCAGAAAAAGGCCGCCGTTACCAACAGGATAAACCTTCGCGTTATCAGATTGACGCGTATAGTTCCAGGTTTTTTCATCGGTTTCGGACGGCTTGCCGACAATTTCATCCTTCCCCGCGGAGAATATCTGTGAAACGACTTTCCCTTTTGAATAAATAGTTTTTCTATTACCTTCGATTATACTGGCATTCTGCAGTTTGCCATGGCCGTCGAACACAGGCATTACTTTGCCGTTTTCCTTACTCGCCAAAATCCTTGTAAACTGGCCATCAGCATCGGTGATGTTGATTTCAACAATGGCGCCTTCTTTATAGGTAGTTTCTCTGCCCAGAACATGTTCGCCCTCACCGGCCTTGACGGTAAACAACGTTCCATCAGGCCGGATATACACATCTTGATAAGACCTGCTTATACAACTCGCATCCTGCTTAAGCTGCCAATTTGCGTAATCTTTTTCGGCCGTAAATACCATACGGTTCCCCGCACTGTATTCCCCGATACTATCAAGTGAATCAATGAACGAGAATATCTTCTCGCTAACCCCTGTTAAGGAGATCTTCCCGCTGACCTCTTTTTCAGATCTTTGCACCATTGTATCTACCGTTAAATAGTCCGCACCGTTGGAAATATCTCCATAACGATAGACAGTTGTCTCAACGTCACCATTTGTATAATTTTTTACAACCCTTGATATCCGTTCCTCATCACTATTATCGATTTTTTCATATGTATAAATTTCTTCCCAACCCGAAACGACTACCAATTTCCCTTTCTCCCCCTTTACTTCAATACCCTTTTCAGTAAGCACGAGTTTGTTCCCCTCATACGTACGAGTAATTTTAGTTTTCTCATCATAAACCTTCGTCAACTCCCATCGCGCGAAGATAAGTTCGCCATTAACGATAGAAACAGCCATCACCTTACCGTCCGCGTGAGTAATCGGATTGCTCCGCATGTTCTTGAGATCATCGCCCATCAGTACCATTTTCTCCGTGACTGTTTGTTTCGCACCTTTGATCGTATCGGTGGATGTCGCGGCATCGGCGAACACTACGTAGTTACTTATACCGGCTGTGCCCGCTATAAGTTTGCCTGCCTTGGCGTTGGTTAAACCTTTTATGTCCGTCTCTGTTGGTTTCGCCCAATAACCCGCGTTTATCTCCCCTTTGACGATAGAGACCTTCATCATCTTACCGTCCGCGCAGGCGAACAGGCCGCTCTCCATGTTCGTTAGATCATCACCCATCAGTACCATTTTCTCCGTGACTGTTTGCTTCGCACCGCTGATCGTATCGGTAAATGTCACGGCATCGGCGAATACTACGTAGTCTCCCTTGTTATCACCATCGAGGTGCTGGAATACCTTATAGCCAGTTACGCCTTCTGGCATCATGGCATTGATGCCGGCTAAACGAATAAGACCCGCCTGTGTATATTTAACCGCGTCGCATGTCTGGCCGTCTTTCCACATAACCGCGGCGACGCTTGTGATAAGTTTGCCGGCGATGGTTATGGAGGCGCCGGA
>JAHJBY010000051.1 GCA_018813285.1 Candidatus Omnitrophota bacterium | reverse complement strand
GTCATATAAGCCGGTAGAAAAATACGATGTGCCTGACTATGATAAAGTCGCAGCGGCACTTATTTCGGCATAATAAATTATGTGTAACACAATCCTAACACGCTGGCTTTTAGACATATCGCAAGAATAGCAATTTAAACAACTTACAAAAACAGGCGGTCGAATCCTGACCGAATGCCGAAGGCATGAGGAAATGCCGGGAAGGGCGTTAATAAATCCGACCAAATGGGAGGATTTTAGCCCTGAACGGCCTCCCTCTCCGCCAAATCGGTATAAAGTTTTACATGTATTTCCAGAAGAGAATAAGCATCATTTAATTTTTAGATCAAAAATATCCTTGAATGACAAAACCGAAAAATCTTTGAAAGAAAAAGAAGAGGCTCCTCCATATATCAGGCAGGGATGGTTTGTGAAATTATCCGTTAATTTAGAATAATAGCGTAACCCTTTTAACATGTCTTCAGAAAAAGTTGCTCCGGATTTTATTTCAATAGGAAAAACTTTATCGGAATAATCTAATACAATATCTATTTCATTACCCACATTATCTCTGAAATAAAAAAGGTTATTTTCTTTTACGGCATTAAATCGTTTCTTTAATATTTCCGAAATCACATAAGTTTCAAAAAGATGACCTCTTAACGGATGAGTTTCTATCTGAGATGATTCTTGGATTCCTAATAAATATGCGGCTAACCCAACATCGTAAAAATATATCTTAGGAGATTTTATAAGACGTTTGGAAAAATTATTGTAATGAGGTTTAACTCGAAAGATCAAATAACTTGCCTCCAATATTGATAACCATGAGGCGGCAGTATTATGTTTTATCCCGCAATCGTTGCCCAAGCTGGAGAGGTTGAGAATTTGGCCTGTGCGAGCAGCACAGAGCCGTAAAAACGTTTCAAATTGTGAAAGGTTTTTTACGTTTAATAGTTGTCTAACATCGCGTTCGATGTAGGTATTTACATAGAAACTTAAAGCCTCCGTTGGATTGAGCTTTTTATCGAATATACGAGGATAACCTCCGGTAAAAAGTATTTCATTCAAGGTGCTCTTTTTAGAAATGCTGGTAATTTCTTCTGAAGCGAATGGTAATAGGCGCAGGAGTGCTGTACGGCCGGCTAAAGACTGAGTAACGTTGTTCAATAATTCAAATTGAGCACTACCGGTTAGTATAAATAATCCGGATTTATTAGAATTATCGACAAAGGTTTGTATGTATGATAACAGATCTGGTACGCGTTGAATTTCATCAATAATTGCCCCTTCAGGGTATCTCTCAAGAAAACGACGGGGATCTGTAGTAGATATTTGCCTTGAGTCGGGATCCTCTAAATTTACATAAGGTTTGTTGGGGAAAGCTTTTTTTACAAGAGTTGTTTTTCCTGATTGGCGTGGACCAGTTAATGTTACTACAGGATAACTCTTAGCGAGTCTTAACAGATCATGTTCGAGAGAGCGTTTTATCATAACGATAAAAGTATACACCATATGTTACAAATTGTCAATTCCGTTTACAATATGTAAAAATAGTAGATTTTTTTATTTGAATAAGTGACAAATTTTTGAAAAGGTGTGACACAATCCTAACACGTTGACTTTTTATGATGCAACAAATCCTTATATTATAAATATTTATAAAAATCGCGATCGAATCCCTGCCTCTCCGCCAGATAAAATTCATAGTTGCTAAACAATTACCTCGCGATTGGCAATCCCGCTACAATTACACGCCAGTTCTTCTCGAAACTTTTGTACAGAAAGATCGTTTCAAAGGAACCTGTTATCGCGCCGCCAATTGGATGTTCCTTGGCCAAACACAAGGTCGTGGTAAACTTGATCGTTACAATAAACGTCCCCTCCCAATTAAAGATATCTTCGTTTATCCTCTTAACAAGGCCTTCAGAAACATCCTTTCTTCCAATTAAGGAACGTAGTTTACCGAATGTTTACGTTGAAATGATTGACGCGGACGGAAATTCTGTTGGTACTCTTTTTGATACAACTCCGGCATATCCAGGAATACGAAAGTATTGCGTCCAACAGTAAATCAAGCACTTGATAGACTTTTGAAGCTAAAAAAAATAGAGCGGATCGGAATGGGAAGAAGCACAAAATATAGACTATTATAAAAAACCATCCATTTATCAGCTTATTTAGCCCAACCAGATGACATAGCTTGTTGAAGGGCGAAGCAGAATGGCGGAGAGGGTCTGCTTCACTCTTCAACACGTAAACTACTGAGAAACTGATTTTTAGAGATACACGTTCGATGAGGATGTTTTTAAGGTCGCACACAGAGGCTAAAAAAGGTATAATTGTTCACACAGGAAATGAAATATACCCCGTGGCTACAAATATTCATGCCGCCTCCTGGACGGAATTGTAAAAGTTGAAAAGGATTGATATGTTCAATGTCAAACGGGCCGATCGACGTGCCATGATAAAGATGATTGAGAAGCTTACGGAAGATGATCTTGTCTTTCTGAATCGTACCATTGTTGAGAGACTTAAGCTGATCTCTCAGGCCAAGAGTACAATGATGATGTCGAAGTTCACTATCGGCGACCGGGTGAAATTCCAGACACCGAACGGCGAAAACAAAACGGGTTTTATTTTAAGGTTAAACAAAAAAACCGCATCTATCGAAACTGACGACAATCTGCATTGGAAGGTATATCCGGGGTTCCTTGCACATGCGTAAGGAATCACAACGGTACAAAACTTCAAAATCTGTAGAACCTTCAAAAATCCCGGTGGAATCTACCACCGTTGAGTGGAAACGGTCTTTGACCCCACCCAGCTCGACGAATGTCACCTGCTCCATTAAAAAAGCCGATATTTCGACCAACCGATCACTCATCGTTTTGAGTTTCTGAACACCCGCTGAGCGATAACGAGATAACACAAACCAATATAACATGCGTTTAGCATGTCTTAACACAATTGTTCATAACCTTCCACCATTTATGCCAACCAATCGAAAATCTCATCCACCAAAGGCACTTTACCCAAGATCTTTACTACCCCATCTATCGCCAAAGCCGGCGTCACCATAACACCGTAGCTCGATATCTCCTTCAGGTCAGTGACTTTTATTATTTCGGCCTGGGCGCCAGATTCGGCCACGGCGTCTTGAACATTCTCATAAAGTTTTTGACATTTCGGGCAACCTGTCCCAAGGATCTGTATTTTCACTATTTTCCTCCTCAGGCTGAAGTAATAAGGGTTATTTCGGTGCTTTTGAGCCCTTTGCCGGGTGAAATGATATGTCAGAGAAGCGGTATTATAAATCAGGTGTGTAATCCGGCGTTTTTAGTATACCAAAGGCGTATCCGGCATGATCGCAAATTCAATGTTTACCCCGTTAGAAATCACGAATGCGTAATCGTATTCTATTTCTAACGGGGTGAATAAGCATTTTGCTTGACTGGGAGACCGTTAAGGACTAAAACATGGACTTATAAGGACTCACAGGGATTTATTGTCTCCATCAAATCGGCAAGAGGTATAACTATGGAAGATCTTAGAAAATATCTTACTGTGCCCGAAGTGGCAAAAAAGCTTGATATAACCGAAGAATGGGTTCGCGATCTTATTGCTCGAAAAGAAATAAAAGCTGTAAAAATCGGACAGTGGAAATCAAGCCGGTAGATTTGGAAGAATTTATTAAGAGCAGGGGGAATTGCTAATATGCCACGAAAAAAAGCTATTCAAAAACTATCTCAAACTGTCGCCAAAAAAAGAGCTAAAAATAAAACAAACGCTTATGAGCGAATTTGCGCAATTATCGAAAACGCTAGAAACAATATTGCCCGAGCTGTTAACACGGAGATGGTTTTAGCTTATTGGCATATTGGTAAAGAAATTGTCGAACAAGAACAGAAAGGGAAAAAACGGGCAGGATATGGGAAGAAAACAATAGAAGATTTATCCCATCGACTTTCAAATGAATTTGGTAAGGGTTTTGATTTTACGAATTTGACAAATATACGCAAGTTTTATTTAGCATATCCAATTCTTGACGCAGTGCGTCAAGAATTAAGCTGGACACACTATCGTATATTAATGTGTGTCGACAAACCTGAAGCAAGGTCGTTTTATGAGGCGGAATGCGTCGCTAATAATTGGTCAGCTCGTGAGCTTGAACGACAAAAAGGAACGCTTTTGTATGAAAGGCTTGCCTTAAGTAAAGACAAAAAAGGTGTTATGAGATTGGCTCGCAAAGGACAAGAACTGGCGACCTATGAAGATATGATAAAAGATCCTTATGTTTTAGAATTTACAGGGTTGTCTCCCCATTCAAAATTATATGAAAGCAAACCGGAACAAGCACTTATTGATAACCTTTCAAAATTTTTACTTGAACTTGGGAAAGGATTTACATTTGTTGGTAGACAGAAGCGGATTACACTGGATGGCGACCATTTTTATATCGATCTAGTTTTTTACAATACCATTTTAAAATGCTTTGTTCTTATCGATCTAAAAATCGGCAAACTTGTTCATCAGGATATTGGTCAAATGCAAATGTACGTAAACTATTATGACCGATCTATGAAGCAGAAAGATGACAATCCAACAGTCGGACTTATTTTGTGTGAGGATAAAAAAGACGCAGTTGTTCGATATACTTTACCTAAGAATAACAAGCAAATATTTGCTTCGAAATATAAGTTGTATTTGCCTACAGAAGACGAGCTTGTTAAAGAGTTGAAACGTGAGCGTTTTTTGGTGGAATCGCAGATTAATAAAAAACCTACAAAAACCAAAACGTCGAAAAAGAAACGAAGTAATGACAAAAACAAAAAGCAAAAAATTATCGGGAATAAGCGCTTGGCCGGCTGATGACAGGCCACGAGAGAAGTTGTTAAAGAAAGGCGCTCGGAATTTGAGCAATTCTGAGCTTTTGGTAATTCTTTTGCGCACAGGCATGCCCGGAGTCAGTGCGATCGATCTTGCTCGTGATGTGTTAAAGAAATTCGGCACATTTCGCAATATGACGCGTACAGACACTCGGGATTGGAAAGATTTCAAAGGTCTCGGAAGCGCGAAGGTTGCTCTGTCTGAGAAAGACGGCAACAAATTATGGCAAATATTTCTAGACGGCAGAAACCAATTGATCGAGAGTGAAATCCTAAAAACTGGCACAGTAAATCGGGCAGTGGTGTTCCCTCGGAAGATTGTTGAGCGGGCATTATATCATCACGCGGTTAGTGTTATTGTTGCCCATAATCACCCATCAGGGGGCATTAGAACCTTCGGTGGAAGATAAAGATATCACACGGTCAATAAAAAATGCTCTTAAAACCGTGGATATTGCTTTACTTGATTATGTTTGTTCCGGCGGAAACGCTTTTTTCATTTTTAAAGAGAAAAACATAGGGATCGGATAATGAAAAAACACAAAATATTCATAAGCGGAGTGCAAAAAGAACTTAAAGCTAAGCGCCGAGCTGTAAAAGATTTTATAACAAAAGATATCCTTTTGTCTGAATATTTCGAAGTGTTTCTATTTGAGGATTTCTCTGCTAAGGGAAAATCAGCAGAAAAAGCTTACATAGATGAGGTCAGGGAAAGTGATATCTATATTGGCGTTCTTGGCCAACAGTACGGAGGTTCCGGTAAAAGTACAGTATCGCCTACAGAATCGGAGTTTCGTAAAGCCCGAGTGAAACACAAAGAGATTCTTATATACATTAAAGGTCAAAATTCAATTGATAAAGATCGAGATGCCGGTGTGCAGAGACTTGTCAAGGAAATCAGGGATCCAAAAGCAGGCTACAGCTACAGGCGTTTTGATGATACACAGGAGTTGACAGACCTTGTTTATGAGAGCTTGATGTCTTTTCTTAAGGAACAAGGCGAAATCTGGAAAGCGGGATTTGATCAACGAATATGTGAAGGTGCTAGTTACAACGACATTGATAAAGCGAAAGTTAAGTGGTTTTTGAAAATTGCCCGGAAAAAACGTAATTTTCCGCTGGGAGAAGATTCTCCGGTAAAAGAAGTGTTTACGAAGTTGAAGCTTTTGAAAAATGAAAAGCTTACAAATGCCGCTATTTTGTTATTTGGTAAGAACCCAAGCAAATTTTTTGATCAGACCAAAATTAAATGCGTTCAATTGCCAAGCACTGAGGTTGTAAAGCCGTTTTACGTCCTATCATATATATGAGGAAGAAAATCTTTTTGAACAAATTGATAAGGCGGTAGCTTTTGTTTTGGATTCTATAAAGTTTCCGGTTATTCAACAAGAAAACACTGTACAAGTAGCGCGTCCTAGGGAAATCCCTACGTTTGCTATAGAGGAAGCTATCACAAATGCCGTCGCGCACAGAAATTTCAACACAACATCTTCCGTACAGGTAATGGTGTTTCTTGATCGTGTTGAAATATGGAATGCGGGAACCCTTCCCGACACATTAAAGATTGAAGATCTCAAAAAATTGTACGCTTCACATCCGCCTAATCCAACATTAGCCAGCGTTTTATATCTTGCGGACTATATTCAACAGGTGGGATCCGGAACAACTGAAATGGTGCGTCAGTGTAAGAAGTATGGTCTTCCGGAGCCGGAATTTGTTTCAGTGCGGAATCGTGAATTCAGAACTATATTACCGAGAGATATTTATACGGATGCGGATTTTCAACAGGCTGGATTGAATAAAAGGCAGAGACGGGCAGTTAAGCTTGTTAAGAAAAAAGGCGAAATAGCCCTTGCTGATTTAAAAGAAAATTTTGCTGATGTAGGCGAACGAACATTGAGGCGCGATCTGCAAGCACTTGTTGAAAAGGGCATCCTGAAAGCACATGGTACAAAAAAAGGCCGTAAATATGGATTTTTTAAGATAACGGACATTTATCGGAGAATGCCTTGACATAAACAAAAGATTTATATATACTTTTCCTTATCGTAAGGAAAAGGGGAGGTTTTAAGCAATATTTCCATATTATAAGGAAAGGTGAAATATGGGGAATTTTGAAAAACATCTAAACATTACAAAAGAAAAGCTGAAGGTTACACGGAAATCTTTCCTAAACAAGGATAACACTGGTGTTGGCGACCTTGCTACGAAGGTGGTTGAGCAGCTCATCGAGGCTGATATGGCAAGAAAGGGGGAGCATTCCGGAGACCACAAATCAAGGCATGATTATTCAAACAGGGAATATCCCCGGCAGGTAAATGAAGCAATGAGAAAAATATGGTTTGCATATGGGGATTTAGGCTACGATGGCGCAAATGGCAACCGGGCAAAGAAGGTAATGGAAAACCTTGCAAAGGTTGTTAAATTCTTTGAAGAAAGGTTCGGGGAGAAGATAGATGAACAGAGCGCTTAAAAAAATAGTAAAAGAGCTTTTGCCGATTGAAGACATAAAGGCGATTATTCTTTACGGAAGCTTTGCCCGCAAGGAAGCCAGTTCAAGGTCGGATATAGACCTTTTTATCCTTACTACCGAGAAAAAGACAGCTAATGAGATTGAGGACAAGATAATCAGAGTTGAGTCAGAGATAGGAAGAAACATCCAGCCTACTATCAGGACGTTAAAAGAGCTTGAAAAGACAGACTCAGGCTTGCTGCAGAACATTTTTCAGGAGGGGAAGGTTCTTTATTTAAAAGAATTGACCAGCATACCAT
Source organism: Candidatus Omnitrophota bacterium (assembly GCA_018813285.1). Classification (GTDB taxonomy): domain Bacteria; phylum Omnitrophota; class Gorgyraeia; order Tantalellales; family Tantalellaceae; genus JAHJBY01. Next base: position 15,475 of record JAHJBY010000051.1, on the reverse strand, counting down.
CATCAATGCTATTAGAGCAGAAGCCCCAGCTTATTTATTCATTCCAGCTAAGCAATCTCAACCAGAACGAAAAGGCAAAATTCAACAATGAGTTTTATGGCAGGAAAAAAGAAAAATACAGCTATAAGGGTGTCTTAGAGAAGATAGGCGGTCAGAAGCTTTCATCGGGTTGTATCATGATTCCACATAAGCAAAAAGAAGCCATTGAGAAATTCTTTAAGAAATTTAAGGTGAAATTTGAGCGATTGAAGGTCTGGAAATAATAGGAATACTTAGGAGAAAGTTGGGAGAAAGGGCTGGGAGAGGTTTGTGGGATATGAAGATTTCAGAACTAATATATTTGAACAAATCGAAGGCGTGCAAAAATTTATTAAACAGCATTGCCGTAAAAAATACGCGGTTAATCCTGATACTGCCCGGAGAGAACCTGTCTACGAATGGCCTCTCTTGGCAATACGTGAAGCTTTATCCAACGCTATTGCTCATAGAGATTACATGATATCAGGTCATACGGATATTGCCATTTTTGATGATCTCACAAATATAAAAAGAGAAGAATGTTTCTTGCGACTGAAGTGCTTATATGGTATACTCATTTCAGTGAATACAAGTTCAATAAAATGAGCATGGAGGCTATATGTTTCTAGAATATGTAATTACAACTAATATTCAGAAAGTACTGAAGTTCTTTTCTTTGCACCAGGGAAAACTATGCTATGAGAGAGAGGTTGCTAAAGGGGCAAAGATTAGTTATGGTTCAGCTAATAGCGTTCTAAGAAAACTTCATAAAGCAGGATTGTTAGAAAGAACAAACCAAGGCAGGATGTGTTATTATCGGATGGATACATCTAATCCATATATAAAAGAATTCAAAATGTTGGTAAATGTTTTGATACTTGAACCTATAGCTAAGGAATTAAAAAAACATAGTCGAAAGGTTGTGCTATATGGTAGCTGGGCAGAAGGAATGGATGCGGAAGAAAGCGATATAGATCTTTTTATTGTAAGTTCAGAAGAAGGGAATATCAGAAAAATTATAAATGAATATTCAGAGACAGAAAAGAGCGCAAATAAAAAAATACAGGCTGTTATTTATGAACAAGCCGATCTATTTAATATTGATAAAAAGGAAAAAGTATTCATGGAGCAAGTAGCAAAAGGAAAGGTTTTATGGGAGAGGAGTATTAATGAGGATAACATTTAAGGATTGTATCGATAGGAAAAGAATTATACGTTTTCCGGAAGCCAAGCATCTGGTGAACGATGAAATAAAAGATTCCATGGAAGATTTGGAGTCTGCCCATGAAGAATTTTCTAAAGAAGGATTTAAGTGGGCAACAATTAAAGGATATTATTCTATATTCCATTCGGCACGAGCGCTCTTACATTCAGTAGGATACAGAGAGCGGGGACATTTTTGTTTATATCTTGCGATGAAAGAGTTATTTGTAAAAGAAGGAAAGATGGAAGCAGAAGTAGCTGAAGATCTGAAAAATTCCATGGGACTAAGAGAGGATGCTGATTATGGCAGGAAATTTTCCAAGAAAGGAGCCAATGCAACTATAAAAGCTGCTGAAAGATTTCTTAGTACGGCGGAAAGTATATTAAAAAAATGAGCGTGTACCCAAACAGTGCCGTGTGTCACGAAGCTACATAGAAGAGGAGGGAAGGCCTCTCGAAGTCGTCATAAATAATTCCGGGGACGCGATACTTAACTATTGCTGAAATAATGTATGATGTCCCATGAATTCTAACAAGGCTTTACAGTCATACGACGGTCGAAGGACAGGATAAAGTGTTGGCTGTAAGAAGGATATAATCAGGAAAAAACGTGAACAAAACGTGAACTTTTAGGCATTTTAGCTACGAATGAACATCATTCCCTGCCTCTTCGCCATTGTTGACGCTCAGTCGAACCTTGGCAGGCTTAATAAGCCAGGGTTGCCATGAGTAAAAAGGCGGTGTGCATATATGAAGGAAACAATACATAGAATAATCACAGGCGATTCGAAGAAAATGCAGGAGGTTAAGGACGCCTCTGTGCATTTGGTCGTTACTTCGCCACCTTATTGGCAATTGAAAGATTATGGCAGTAGTGACCAGATAGGATTTAATCACAGTTATGAGGAGTATATTAACAATCTTAATCTGGTTTGGAATGAATGCTATCGCGTTATAGAGAGTGGATGTCGATTGTGCATTAACATAGGTGATCAATTTGCCAGGTCTGTTTATTATGGCCGTTACAAAGTCATCCCTATTCGAACCGAAATAATAAAGTTTTGTGAAACAATTGGTTTTGATTATATGGGAGCTGTGATATGGCAAAAAGTTACAATTTGGTTCAAAAATTGATCAAGATAGCGGGCAACGGGAGGAGTATTTTACCGTTAAAGAGGTAGTTAGCCCGGAAATTGTAAAGATGAGTAATGGTTTGACCGTCAGACTATTGGGCGTCAAACAAGACATTTTAAAAAATGGTAAGGCAACTGAATATTTAGCTAAAAAGGCTCAAGGTCAGAAAGTATTTTTAAAACTCAAGGGAGTTGGTAATGGCTAAAGAATGGATTGCTGGTTCTGATGGTAAAAACATCAAGTTTAATGTGAGTCAATTCGTCTCCCAACATCCCTCTTGACAAACCCAAAAAGAGTGATATAATTTAGCACTCAGGTTTTTCGAGTGCTAAATTGTGGGGTATTTTCTATGGTGATAAGCAAGAGAAAAGAGGAACGTAACCACAAGGTTCTGGCGCATATTGTCAGGATATATGTGTCCACCGGCATACCGGTTAGCTCAAAGTCCGTTGCCGCGGATATGGGCGGCAGTATTTCCAGTGCCACCATACGGAACATCATGGCAGAGCTGGAAGAGACAGGAGATATCGTACAGCCGCATACTTCTGCCGGCAGGGTGCCTACGGATCGTGGATACAGGCATTATGTGAACCTTTTGAATAAAGAGCTCCATATGAGAAAAAGGGAGGCCAGGCGCTTATCCGGAGAGTATTCCGAAAGGATAAGGAGCATAAAGGATGTGATCGAGAGGACATCGGCTCTTATTAGCCGGGAACTGCACCACGCGAGTGTGGTTATGTGGCCGGATGCAGGGAATTTTTACCTGAAACACCTTGAGTTGATCAAAGTCAAATCCGAGACGGTGCTGGCTGTCCTTGTAACAATGACAAATGCCGTTAGAAATTACATGATACAATTGGATCAGGATCTGGAGAAGACAGACTTGCAAAGGATCGCCAACTACATCAACCTGAACTATGAAGATGAAAAAGTCTCGGATATTGCCGATTATCTTAAGAACAGCATAGAAGACAGTGAAAACATGGAGTCCATGAATATCACTGACCACGCGGCGAGGATCATCGATCATTTTATTAACAAAGGTATCGAGAGCGAGATCTCCTGGGAGGGAGTGAGCGATCTCTCAGGCGAAAGCGGATACCGTGACACGGATACCATCGGCCGGATACTTCAGATACTTTCCAACCGAAAAGCAATAGCTCATCTCATGAGGGAAGAATTGCCTTATCGTGGGATAAGGACATACATAGGAGAGGAAAACAAATTCACGGTGCTAAAAAGATGCAGCATCGTAACATCCGGTTATATGCTGCATGGTAAGGCCATCGGACGTATCGGTGTTGTCGGGCCCACCCGAATGAATTACGATAGTGTTCTCAGGACGGTAAGTTATCTTTCCAATGTAGTAGGAATGCAACTGGAGGCGCTTGGCCAATGAAGGAACAAAAAAAGCATGCCGGCGATAGACACGGTGTTAAAGCGGAAGACATAGCGTTGTCCGTGGCGGAATTCGAGGAACTCAAAAAGAAATCCGATGAGCGGGACGAGTATTACAATCGATGGATGAAAGTGCACGCGGATTACGAGAATACCCGGAAGCGTATGGAAAAAGAAAAACTTGACTATGTGAGGTTCGCGAATGAAATGCTGATCGCCAGGTTTTTTCCGATAGTTGATAATTTTGACATGGCTCTTTTGGCGATGGATAAGGCCGAGGACAAAGAGGCCGTGATGGACGGGATCAAACTTGTACAGAACGAGTTTCACAAAGTTCTTGAAGATAACGGGGTAGAAAAGATAAAAACAGACGGAGAAGAGTTCGATCCGCACGTACACGAAGCGGTTCTTGCCGTCGAAACCGATGAACATCCTGACGGGATGATAGTCGAAGAAGTGAGGACGGGATATAAGTTAAATGACAGGCTGCTAAGACCGGCGCAGGTAAAAGTCGCAAAAAATAAAGGAGAGGATAATGGGTAAGGTAATAGGAATTGATCTGGGGACGACAAATTCTTGTGTTGCTGTTATGGAAGGCAAAGATCCGAAAGTGATCCCGAACGCTGAAGGGGACAGGACTACGCCGAGTGTTGTGGCCTTTACCAAGACAGGGGAAAGGCTCGTCGGACAGCCGGCGAAACGTCAGGCGGTCACAAATTCTGACAATACCATTTCCAGCATAAAACGTTTTATGGGCAGAAAACACTCTGAAGTAGCGGAAGAGGAAAAGCTGGTTCCGTACAAGATGGGAGAGGATAAAAACGGCAATGTTACCGTTATTTCCCATGACAAACAGTATACCCCGCCCGAGGTTTCGGCAATAATATTGCAGAAGATGAAGCAGACGGCCGAGGATTATCTAGGACACGAAGTGAAAGACGCGGTTGTGACGGTGCCGGCGTATTTCAACGATTCGCAGAGGCAGGCGACCAAAGACGCCGGGCAGATAGCCGGGCTTAACGTCCTGAGGATAATAAACGAGCCTACCGCGGCGAGCCTGGCATACGGCCTTGAACGGCAGAACAACGAGAAGATAGCCGTATTTGACCTGGGCGGCGGGACATTTGACATATCCATACTTGACGTCGGTGAAGGTGTGTTCGAAGTGAAGGCGACTAACGGTGATACGCATCTCGGGGGGGACAATTTCGATCGAAAGATCATCGACTGGATCGCCGAGGAGTTTAAAAAAGAGAACGGTATCGATCTGCGCAATGACAAGATGGCTCTTCAGAGATTGAAGGAGGCGGCGGAGAAGGCGAAATGCGAGTTGTCATCCAACCAGCAGACGGGGATCAATTTACCGTTTGTTACAGCGGACGCGACCGGGCCGAAACATCTTACCATGACGTTGACACGGTCTAAGTTGGAACAGCTTGTGGACGACCTCGTTGAGAGAACGAAAGCACCCTGTTTCCGAGCGCTTAAGGATTCCGGGTATTCCGCGAGTGATATAGACGAGATAATACTTGTTGGCGGGCAGACCCGTATGCCGAAAGTCCAGGAAGTCGTAAAAGAGATATTCGGCAAGGAACCTCACAAGGGTGTTAACCCGGATGAAGTTGTGGCCATAGGAGCCGCCATTCAGGGTGGGGTGCTTTCCGGTGAGGAAGGGCTGGGGGACGTGGTATTGCTTGATGTTACGCCGCTGTCGCTTGGTATTGAGACGCTGGGCGGTGTTATGACGAAGCTTATCGAACGTAATACCACTATTCCCGCTAAAAAGAGCCAGATATTTTCAACGGCAGCAGATAGCCAGACCGCTGTTTCTATTCATGTCCTGCAGGGTGAGCGTGAGATAGCCACAGGTAACAGGACGCTCGGTCGGTTCGATCTCATCGGCATCCCGCCGGCGCCGCGAGGAATACCACAAATCGAGGTCGCGTTCGATATAGACGCGAATGGCATAGTTCATGTATCGGCTAAAGATAAAGCCACCGGCAAAGAACAGTCCATACGGATAGAATCTTCCAGCGGCCTTTCAAAAGAAGAGATCGAGAAGATGAAGAAGGACGCTTGCCAGCATGAAGAAGAAGACAAAAAACGAAAAGAGCTTGTCGAGGCCATGAATCAACTGGATTCTTTCATATACGCGACTGAAAAAGCCGTAAAAGAATACGGCGACAAGATCACGGAAGACGACAAGAAAAAGATCGAGGAGGCCGTAAAAAAAGCGAAGAAGACCCTTGATTCAGAAAACACCGACGAAATAAAGAAGGCCCAGGAAGAACTCCAGCAGGCCAGCCATAAGCTTTCGGAAGAGGTTTACAAGCAGGCTCAGGCACAAGCCCAGCAGGGAGGCGCCCAACCCGGTGGAAATCAGGGAGGAAGCGCTGATCCCGGGGAAGGTCAAAAGTCGGAAGAAGATGTTGTCGATGCGGATTTCAAGGTCGATGGTGACAAAGAAAAGAATTAGTTGATAGTGAACGATGGATGCCAGGGGCGGGGTTTCCCCGCCCTTTATATTTGAAAACAGGAAAACATGTCAGATTATTACGAAATACTCGGTGTTGAGAGGGACGCGTCGTCGGAAGAAATAAAGAAGGCCTATAGAAAACTGGCGGTCAAATACCATCCGGATAAGAACCAGGGAGATAAGGGCTCGGAAGAGAAGTTTAAAGAGCTTTCGCATGCTTATGAGATCCTCAGCCGTCCGGAGAAAAGGGCGCAGTATGACCAGTTCGGGGATGCCGCGTTCCAATATGGTTCCGGAGGCGCCGGAGGATTCCACGATCCGTTTGATATATTTCGAGAAGTTTTTTCATCATCCGGCGGATTCGGCGATATCTTTGGCGATATATTTGGGTTTAATTCAGGCGGAAGGCGCAGAGAGCAGCGGGGACGAGATCTGGAATATTCCATCAAGTTAGATTTTCTTGATGCCGCGAGAGGCCTGGAGAAAGAAGTTAAGGTGCGCCGGTATGAGAAATGTTCCGATTGTGACGGGCGAGGGGCGAAACCCGGAACGGTGCCTTCCACTTGCGTTCAGTGCGGCGGCACCGGGCAAATACGGCAGGCAAGCGGATTTTTCAGTATCGCGCGCGCGTGTAACCAGTGCGGCGGTACGGGCAGTATCATCAAAGATCCATGTGTCGGATGCGGTGGTACCGGGAGGAAGGAGATTACGCGGAAGTTGAAGATAAAGATTCCTGCCGGAGTTGATAACAGGATCCGTATTCGACTTACGGGGGAAGGCGAAGCGGGCTCGCAGGGCGGCGCGGCCGGCGATCTGTACGTCGCGATCACCATAAAAGAACATGAGAAGTTCGAAAGGCGCGGATATGATGTGTACAGCCTTGAGATGGTATCCTATGCCCAGCTTGTTTTTGGCAATGAGATGGAAGCCCCTTCCGTGTACGGTGAGGCAAAACTGGTTATTCCGGCGGGTACTTCAAGCGGACATGTTTTTCGAATGAAAGGAAACGGTATAAAAAGGTTGGACGGCCACGGTAATGGCGATCATTTTGTAAAGGTTGAAACCGCGATACCCAAAAACCTTAGCGCAAAACAGAAAAAACTGTTAAAAGAATTCGAAAGTACGTTTGAAGAAACAGGAAAACCCGGGGTGAAGAAAAACAAAACGGGGATTGCGGACAAACTAAAACAAGCTCTCAAGGGATAGCCATGAGCGGTTTTACGCAATCAGGCTGTGTCATAATTCGAAGACGCTAAGGACACAGCCTGGATACGCAATATCATAACACAAGGAGACAGCTAATGCCAACATATGAGTATATATGTGATACCTGCTCACATCTGTTTGAACATTTTCAGCGCATGACAGACGCTTCTTTGAAAAAATGTCCCAAATGCGGGGCTGACATCAGGCGCGTTATATCGACCGGTGCCGGGGTGATCTTTAAGGGCAACGGGTTTTACCAGACGGATTATAAGAAAAGTTCTCATCAGGCGGCAGACGGAAAGGGGGATACGAAGAAGGGAGCCTCTCCATGCGGTAAAACCGATGTTTGTCCATCCTGTGAGGTAAATGCTTAAGAAAAGCGAGAAGAAACACAAAATCCTAATATGGGCTTCTACTTTCATGTGGGCCATGGTGGTTCTATTTCTTTCTGTTATACCTGGTTCTGACCTTCCTGAGTCGGCCATTAACCACCTTGACAAGGGTGTCCATTTTTTTGAATACGTTATTTTCGCGATATTGATCATTAAGGGATTGCACGCGCACCGCGAGGGTATTTTCGATGGACAAACGCTCTTATTTACGTTGATAATTGCCGGTCTGTATGGTATCTTAATGGAATTGTGCCAGTTCTTCGTTCCCGGCAGGGATCCGAGCTTGGGCGATGTGGCGGCGAATATTGGCGGGGTAGTCTTTGGAATGATGATCGGAAAGGTAATGATATGTCGGAAGTGAAGCCATTTAAAGGTCTTTCATATGATCCAGATAAGATCGGAGGATGTTATTCTCTTGTATGCGCCCCCCCGTACGATGTAATATCACCGGCGGAACAAGATGCCCTGTACGCGAGGAGCGAATACAACATTATCAGGCTTATTCTTGGTAAATCGTTCCCGAAAGATGATGAAAGGGATAACAAATATACCAGAGCTATGCGGTTATTGAAGGAATGGACGGATAAAGGCATCATGCGGAGGGATACGGTTGAGAGTTTTTACGTATATTTACAGGAGTATGAAGCAGGCGGCGCAAAGCACCGACGGTTAGGTTTTATGGGTCTGATGAAAATAGAGGAATCCGGCGAAAAAATGGTTCTTCCGCATGAACACACGCTTGCCAAACCAAAAGAAGACAGAATGGATCTGATAAGACAGATCAGGGGAAACCTTAGCCCGATATTCAGTTTGTTTCTGGATGAAACGGGGGAAGTGGAAGAAATACTAGAGGAATCTGTCTCCGGCGGTGATCCATCGGTTGACATTGAAATAGATGGAGTAAGGCATATGCTGTGGCGCCTTTCGGATAAGGACGGACAGATTCGAATATCAAAAAAACTCAGAGATAAAAAAATGTTTATAGCCGATGGCCATCACCGGTACGCAGTCGCGAAAAGTTATCGGGATATGATGAGGAATGAGGCCGGGTATGATGGAAATGCCGATCATATTTTGATGTATTTCGCGGATATGCGGTCGGATGACAACTTAACAGTTATGGCTACTCACAGAGTCTTGAAGAAGATGCCTGTTTTTGATGATGCAGGGATGGTTGCCAGACTTGACGGGTATTTTAACATTAAAAGGTGTGATAGTCTGAAATCTCTCATGAAAAGTCTCGACTCCGCTTCCGAAAATCATGTTTTCGGGTTTTTTGGAGGAAACGAATATCTGTTATTAGAGTTAAAGGATGATATTATCGCGGAAGAACTTGTGCGATCCGAAAAATCCCCGGGATGGAAAAGACTCGATGTAAGCATCCTGCATTCGTCTATTTTCGAAGACCTTCTTGAAATAGACGAAGAGGAAGGGAACATTATCTATACAAGAGACGCGGAAGAGGCGGAAGAGGCGGTCTCAGGCGGCAAAGCCGAAGGGGCTTTTTTTCTTAATCCGACCAGAGTGGCCCAGCTCAAAGCCGTGGCCGAGAGCGGCGATATGATGCCTCAAAAATCCACGTATTTTTATCCCAAACTCTTAACGGGTTTGGTAATAAACAAATTTGAGTGACAAGGAAAAAATGTCATTTTTTTCAAAAAAATCCAAGAAATTCAGCAGTTCCCGGAAAAAGGATATTCCCGGAGGGTTGTGGACAAAATGTACCGGCTGCGGAGAACTCCTTTATACTAAAAAACTTCGCGAAAATCTTGATGTATGCATGAGGTGCGATTACCATTTCAGGATAGGCGTTTATGAAAGAGTTGATATGGTCATTGATGATGGGTCTTTCAGAGAATTTTACAAGGAGATGCAAAGCAAAGACCCTTTGGATTTCAAGGGGCCGAGTGATTACCCGTCCAAAATAAAGAAGGATCAAAAAACAACAGGTCTGAAAGAGGCCGCTATTGTCGGTGATGGCGCGATAAAAGGTAAACGTGTGGCGCTTGGAGTTACTGATTCACGGTTCATTATGGGATCTATGGGGTCTGTCGTGGGTGAAAAGATCACGCGTCTTATTGAATACGCCGACAAGGAACACCTACCACTGATCATTATTTCCGGTTCCGGAGGCGGAGCCAGGATGTATGAGGGGATGTTGTCCCTTATGCAGATGGCCAAGACTAGTGCCGCGTTGGGCAGGCTCAATCGCAACGGCGGGCTTTTTTTATCGGTACTTACTAACCCGACGATGGCCGGAATAATGGCCAGTTTCGCTTCACTCGGGGATGTTATTATGGCGGAACCCAAAGCCCTGATAGGATTCACCGGCCCCAGGGTCATACAACAGACAATTAAACAGGAGTTGCCTCCCGGGTTTCAAAGTTCGGAGTTCTTATTGGAACATGGCCTCATTGATATGATAGTTTCACGGCACAAAATGAAGGAAACCATTTTGGGGCTTATAAACTACCTTGAAGTTAGGAAGGATAAGAGGATAGAAAGTCAAGGGTCAAGGGTCGATAGTCCATAGAATGAGAGGCAACTATAAACTAAAAAGCTGATATCTGACAAAGGTGTTTCTCAGGTTGACTTTCATTACCGTATGTTATATAAAAGACCAGAGTTTTCATGATTTTGCATATTTAGTTTCTTACAAAGGCGCATATGGCACAAGTAAGCTTAAAAAATGTTAGCAAGGTTTTCCCGGGCGGAGTCACCGCTGTCGATGATGTAAGTTTTGATGTTGAAAACAAGGAATTTGTCGTTTTGGTAGGACCTTCAGGTTGTGGAAAGTCCACAACTTTGCGGCTGGTGGCCGGTCTTGAGACCACAACAGCCGGTGAGATCGTGATAGGCAATAGAAAAGTTAACAGCATCCCCCCAAAAGATCGCGATATCGCCATGGTATTCCAGAACTACGCGCTTTATCCACACATGACCGTATACGAAAATATGGCTTTCGGCCTTCAATTGAAGAAATATCCCAAAGAAGAGATAGATTCGAGGGTAAAGGAAGCTGCCGCCATTCTGGGGGTAGAACAGCTGTTAAAACGCCGCCCAAGCGAGCTTTCAGGTGGTCAACGGCAGAGAGTGGCGGTCGGACGCGTTATTGTTCGGAAACCGATGGTATTTCTTTTTGATGAACCGTTGAGTAATCTTGATGCCAAATTAAGGGTGATGATGCGTACGGAGATCCATCGTCTACATATCAAGCTGCAAGCCACCATGATCTATGTTACGCACGACCAGACCGAGGCTATGACGCTTGGAGACAGGATAGTCGTCATGAAAGACGGCATTATCCATCAGATCGATACCCCGACGAATGTCTATAATAGGCCGGTAAATAAGTTCGTAGCCAGTTTCATAGGCGCTCCGCCGATGAATTTCATGGAAGGAAGGATCATAAAGAAAGAAGATAAGCTTTACTTCGATGAAGGTCATTTTCGCGTGCGCATAGTAGAGGATATGTATGATGCCCTTCTTGATCGCGTCGATACGCGGGTTACAATGGGTGTCAGGAGTGAAGACATCCACGACAAGTTATTTGTTTCCGAAGCCCCTCCTGAAAACATTGTCACCATGGTATGTGAAGTGGTGGAATATCTTGGCTCGGAAGTGTATTTACATCTGAATACCGGTAAACATATTCTTATTGCCCGCGTTTCAGGAGACGCCGATTCGCAGATAAATCAGGATATAGACGTCGTTTTTGATATGAGCAAAATTCACTTTTTTGATAAAGCAACCGAAAAAACCATCATATAGTTTGGATTACCATGAGTCCCTTTGTCAGAAGGAATCTCCTTATACCTTTTTCCACCATTCTTTTTGCTGGATTGCTTTACTGTCTCATGTATTGGGTACCCGCGCTGAAGAGTCAGATGCAGCACCTGGAGATCCTGGTTATCAGTTTGCTGATAGTGATGACCCTTGTCGTAATGCTTTTTTGGGTATCCTTGGGGGTATTTGGCGGTCTTACCTGCCTGTTGTTGTCCATGATATTCATCTACCGGCCGCTGACGGATCTCGACCCTTACTATTACAGTGTCCTGATATTGGCATTTTTCCTCAATTGTTTTTTGGGGTATTATATACACCGGAACATCAATAAATCGGATCGTGAATACACGGTTACCATGGAAAAGATTCACGAAGATACAAATCTTATTCATGAACATTTTAAAAACAGAATGGCGGAGATCTCGGCCATGGAAGAGAAGGTGAACAGTCTGCTTAAGCTTAAAGAAATATCAGATGAATTGAGTTTGTCGCTTTCTTCCGATGAGATCATACAGATAGCGACTCAAAGAACTTTTGATAAGTTTAGGCCTGACGTAAGGGTCCTGTTCTATCTCAAAGACGAAAAAGGTGATGGGATATCACTGGTGGATGCGGTCTCAGCCGATAGCAGGAAGCAAAAGGGCATGAAGAAAGGCGGCATATTTGAAAGATGGGTCCTGAAGAATATGCAGAGTCTGCTTGTACGGGATGTGCGAAAAGATTACAGATTTTCCCTTAACGAGGACGAAAAAAATGAAGATTTTATTTCATTGATGAGCGAACCGCTTATTTGTGAGGGGAACATTATAGGTGTTTTGAGGGTGGATTCGAGGCGAGAAGAGGCTTTTGGGCAGCATGATCTTCGCATTCTGGATATTATCGGAGAGTTGACTGCTGTAGCATTGGGGAACTCGAGGCTTTACCGCAGGACCGAGGAGCTTGCTTTGAAAGACAGCCTTACCGGACTTTATGTTTATCGGTATTTCATGGAACGCCTGGAGGAAGAAGTCCAAAGGGGTCTTCGAAGTGGAAATCCTTTCGCTATGATCATGTTTGACATCGATGATTTTAAAAAATTTAATGACAAATACGGGCACATTGCGGGGGATATTGTCTTGAGGAATGTGGGCCATGTGCTGAAAAGCAAAATATCGGCCGGCGATATTGTATGCCGTTACGGCGGTGAAGAATTCGCTTTTGTAGCTCTTGGTTACGATATAAAAAAAGCGGCAAAGCTTGCGGAAGAGATCAGGGAGGATATCGAGAACTCACCGGTTACCATACGCCGCGAAGAAAAAAATATTACAGTTTCGGCGGGTGTATCGGTATTCCCTGATGACGCGAAGCTCAGGGAAGATCTTATTTGGGAAGCGGATAGACGCCTGTATCAGGCGAAAGCGGAAGGAAAAAATAAAATATGCGCAAAGTAAGATCGACAGGCATATTCGCGGTGAACGCGATCCTATTTCTGGCGAGCTGGGCGTGTTATGTAAGCCCGAGAGGTGATGAATATCTGGTGCTTTTTGTTATACCGCTACTATTCATTATCGCGCCTTATATTCTGACGGTGCGGTTGATGATGGTAATGTTGTTGGGGAATGTCCTGTTCTTCGCTTTTTACGCGATGATGGGTATCCTGGATGCTGTGGATGTGTATATCCTCTTTGTGCTTCTTGTGATATCGAGCGGCATTAGCTACCTGGTGATGGTATTGCGGGAGGAGGCCGAATTTCGCAACAGGAAGGATATATCCAGGGAAGAAGGGAAATATAACGAGATAGTTAAGGAATTGGAAAGTGCCGAGCGAAAAGGAAGAATCGTTGAAAGAGAAATGGCGCGTATTTCACGTCTGTACGAAATAACCAAACAACTTGGTTCCGTGCTTAAATTTAATGACCTGCTGGACGCGATATTCGACTTTCTTGAGAATAACTTCAAGTTCGAAACGGCACATTTGCTCATATTCAAGAACGGTATATTCCGACAGGGGTTTTCTAAAAGTATGCGGGAATATGTGTCCGGGGATGCCCGTTCGATCGATTATAAGAGCCTGGTGGAATATATGCGCGAAAAGGAGTTTAAACAATTTTTTCTTGAGCGCGAGAATTCGAAAGAGATGTTTGATTCCACGGGGATACAGTCGAATACTTTTTTTGCTTTGCCGCTCGCTGTCGAGAATATTTCAGCGGTGCTGGCAATAGAAGGCGCGACTAAACTGGGTTATAACCGGTTCAGTATAGTAGTTTCACAGATCGCGCTGGAGCTTAGAAAGGTGGAGCTGTACGAAAAGGTTGAAGAACTTTCTATCATTGACGGGCTCACGGGGGTGTATCTGCGTCGATATTTGATGGGTAGGCTGGAAGAGGAAGTCGACAGGGCCAAGCGCCTTGGACTAACATTCTCAGTCGGGATGATCGATATAGACAATTTTAAAAAGTGCAATGATACTTACGGACACCTTGCAGGGGATACGGTTCTCAAAGAAGTAGCCGCACGCTTGAAAATATCTGTCAGAGAAGTGGATATGATCGCCCGATATGGAGGCGAGGAATTTTGTGTCATACTTCCGGAAACCACGAAAGATCTTGCCGTGACCGTCGCGGAACGCTTGCGAAAAACCGTAGAAGCCAAAACTGTTGTGGCCTTTAACGAGAACATCAACGTAACCGTCAGTGTCGGGATAACAACTTATCCCGAAGGCGGTAAGGATGTCACTTCATTGATCGATTTGGCTGACACAGCGCTTTACAAAGCAAAACGCAAGGGCCGTAACATGGTTGTCGCGATATAGCCGGATGTAAACGAAAAAAAGGAGTAGAGTGTTTTTAAGATCCAGAACATTGATATCGTTGATATTATGTGTTTGCCTCTTCTCGGTTATTTCCTACGCGCAGGACGACGAAATGGTGAAGTTGAAATCCGGTCAACCAATTATCGTGGACGGTGACAAAGTAGAGTTTTTTGAGAGGGAAAATAAGATTGTAGCCGAAGGCAATGTTTCCATTGAATACGGAGAAGTTACACTCAAGTGCGACAGTATAGAGGTTAATACAAAAACTCAGAAGGCCGCGTGTCGCGGAAATGTCCGTATTGAACATTCCGCGGGAGTGCTTACCGGCGACTACATTGTGTACGATCTTTTGAACAAGAGAGGTGAGATACTTGAGGGTGAAGTGAAGGCTTTCCCGTGGTTTGGACAGGCCGAAGAAACCGCACGGGTTGGCGATAACGAATATCTTTTGAAGAAAGGCTCGGTTTCAACCTGCGATCTGGATTCTCCGCATTACCGGATCGAGGCCAAGGAGATAAGAGTTTTTCCGGATGACAAGGTTATTGCTAAAAATGCGGTGGTTTACATCGGGAAAGTGCCGGTCATGTGGTTTCCCTACTATTACCACCCAATAATCAATACCCGCGCTAAAGTGCAGTTCATACCGGGAAGGAGCAGCGATTGGGGATATTTTTTATTGTCAGCCTGGAGATTTTATCTAAAAGGGAACACCAGGGTTGACGCGTTGCTGGATTATCGTACAAAGAAAGGTTTTGCGGAGGGAGCAAACCTGTATTATTTCATGAACGATCTTGGATTATCGGGACTCGGTGAGGGTATTTTCAGGGCTTATTTCGTACAGCAGAACGAAAGAGGGACATATGATCCGACACCGTTTCGGAATGATGATGAGGGGGCCGAACCTGAACTGCGTAAGAGGTTTCAGTGGATGCACAGGATAGACTTTGACCCTCAAACCGTCGGAATGATCGAATTTAATAAATTGAGCGACGAATACGTCATAAAGGATTATTATTATGACGAATACGAAGAGAACAACTGGGTGCCGCAGAATTACGCGTCAATAACTAC
>JAHJBY010000050.1 GCA_018813285.1 Candidatus Omnitrophota bacterium | reverse complement strand
ATGCGTCCGGCGTAACCAATACAATGCTCCTCTCCCTTAAGACGCACACCGGCGCAAAGAGACATCTCATTTAACTCTGATGGAAAAAATTCCGGACTGACATTCAATAGCCGGAACGCCTCCTCTATGCAGCCTTTTAGATCATAAAAACTTATGCCCTTTTTACCGTGCGCCCAGTCCGCGTTTGCCAGGCCTGTTATGCCGATACAAAGCGCGGGAATTTCCAGATACCCTTCCCCCTCTTGCGCCTTTGAATATATTTTCCCAATCTCAAACAGCATAAGATCCTTATTACGCCTGTTAATGTTCCAGGAGATAGACTTTAACATCCCGTCGACAAGTTGAGGCACAAGTACTTTCTGTTCTTCGGATAACGGATTATTAAGAGTTACCGGATCCCCTAAGATCCCGGTGAACCTTTTAGCCGCCGGATCACTAATAAGACTGTAAGTCATTATTTCAAAAAATCCTGACGCGACAAGTGCTTTCGATAATTTTTCCGCGGCAAGCCTCGCGCTATCTTTTCTCTGTATCGCCGGTGATATCGCCGGCATCGTCTCGGGGATCTTGTCATAACCGTATATTCTGGCCGCTTCCTCTATAAGATCCCATTCTCTCCGCAGATCCTGCCTGAACGTAGGCACTTTAACTGATAGCCGCTCGCCATTTTCCCCGGTGATCGTCATTCCGAGCCTTGTAAAAATATGTTTTACCCATTCTTTTCCGAGTTCTGCCCCCAGGATATTCCCGGCTTTTTCGCAATCAAATTCCAGTACGGGCTCACATATATTAAGCGTGCCATCTTCGTAAAAACCGCCGGGTTCACCGCCGGTTTCTTTGATGATAAGACTGGCTGCCCTGAGAGAGGCGCCCCGCACCATGCCCTTATCTACTCCGCGTTCAAAACGGTAACTGGAATCTGTGGACATACCCAATTTGCGGGCAGTACGGCGTATAGACAATGGATCAAAATACGCGCTTTCAAGAAGTATGTTCTTCGTTAAGTTCGTCACTTCCGTATCAATCCCGCCCATGATACCGGCGATAGCCACGGGCTTTTCGCTATCGGCAATAACAAGCATGTCCGGTTCCAATTCGCGGCAAACACCGTCAATAGTGACCAGCTTTTCGCCTTTCTTTGCTTTGCGTACAATGATCTTACCTCTGTTGAGTTTATCAAGATCAAACGCGTGAAGTGGTTGTCCTAATTCCATAAGGCAAAAATTCGTTATATCAACAACACTGTTAACTGTCCTGTAACCGAGGGCTTCCAGTTTTTTCGCGATCGCTTTCTCCACCGGTCTTATGTTTACACCGGTTATCACCCTGGCAGTGTACGCTGGACAAAGCTTCTTGTCCCGGATCACGCATTTGATCCCGGGGGCTGTTGTGACAGCTGAAAGCTGATGGCTGATAGACGGACCTTTGAGATCCGCGTCAAAAACCGTGGATACTTCCCGCGCTATGCCCAGTATGTTCAAGCAATCGGGCCTGTTTGAAGTTATCTCAAGCTCCATGATCTTGTCGGTGCCGACATCGCGCGTTAATCCTGCTTCAGACCCGGACATAGTGAGACCCCTAGCAAGTTCATCCGGACTTACCTTGATGCCAACATATTCTTTTATCCATTCGTAACTTATTTTCATCTTATCCCTTACCCGATTCCACCCCGAAGGTGAAACTCTCGTAACTTGCTTACGCGAACTGTCCCAAAAACCTGATATCGTTCTCGTAAAACAACCTGATATCCTCTATTCCGTACAAGAGCATCGCGATCCTTTCCGCGCCCATGCCGAAGGCAAATCCAGTATATCTATCGGTGTCGTAGCCGACCGCTTCAAAGACTTTCGGATTGACCATACCGGCGCCAAGTATCTCCAGCCATCCGTTCCCTGAACATACCCGGCACCCTTTTCCTTTGCACATTATGCACGAAATATCAACTTCCGCGCTCGGTTCGGTAAAAGGAAAAAAGTGCGGCCGGAGCCGCATTTTGATATCTTCCCCAAACATGCTTTTACAAAAATAAAGCAAGACCCCTTTGAGATCCGAAAAACTAATGTCTTTATCAACCATAAGCCCTTCCACCTGATGAAACATGAAAGAGTGCGTCGCGTCAACAGCGTCAGGACGATACACCCTGCCGGGCATTATCACTTGTATCGGCGGCTTTCGATCCTCCATAACATGGATCTGGACATTGGATGTATGGCTTCTTAAAAGATATTTTTCGTCGACATAAAACGTGTCAAAAGCATCCCTGGAGGGATGATCAAGCGGTATGTTCAAAGCTTCAAAATTATAGAACTCGGTCTCTATCTCCCGCCCTTCCGCTATACGGAATCCCATGGAAATAAAAATGTTGTTTATCCGGGAAAGTGTTTTTGTCAGGGGATGTGTTGTTCCGATGCGCGGCCGGATCCCCGGAAGCGTGACATCGATCCCGTGAGTTTCATCGCTGGACTGAGAGTCCATAAGCGCTTCTTTCAGTTCTCTCAACCGAACGGAAAACTCATTCTTGAGCATATTCGCCTGTTTCCCTATTACGCGTTTTTCATCGACTGAAAGTGAGGAGATGTTTTTCAAAATATTGTTCAGCTCGCCCTTGCGCCCAAGAAACGCGGTTCTGACATTTTCAAGCTGCAACATGCATCCGCATTTTTCGTATTCAGTTTTAAAATTTTCCTTGATAGCCTCAAGATCTTTCAGGATATCCATAACACCTTTACTTTTGAGGGTTCTTAAGTTTTTCGATCTTTTTGTTCTCTCCGAACACCACAAGCACATCGTCCTCGGCCACAACATCATCCGCTAACGGCGTTATATTTATACGCGCGCTGCCGGTGATTTTTCCGGTTTCGGAATTTTTTTCTTGTTTCTTGATCGCAATGACATTCACACCGTATTTTGCTCTCATGTCAATGTCACGGAGTGTTTTACCCATAAATTCTTTCGGAGGTATGAACTCTATGATACCGGCATCCCCCGGAAGAAGGATGTGTTCAAGTACGTTTTCATCCGATGAAATTATTGTATTGGCGATCCTCTCTCCCATATCCCTCTCCGGCAAAACCACTCTGGACGCGCCTATCCTCATCAGCGCCTTCTTGTGTGGTTCGTTGACGGCTTTACATATTATTGTGGGAATACCAAGATCCTTCAAAAGAAGTGTCACGAGAATACTGGCTTCAATGTTCGTTCCGATACCACAGATCGCGACATCAACATCCTGTATGCCTATTGATCTCATGGCTTTCTCATCGGTGGAATCAAGGCATATCGCCTTGTTCACAAAATCCATGATATCATGGACCAACTCTTCCTGTTTGTCGATAGCCAGCACTTCCTGCCCTTTTTCAGCAAGCGCCTTTGCCACGCTGCTTCCGAACCTTCCTAATCCTACAACGGCAAATCGTTTCATTATTTACCTCCGATCATCCGATCATGATGTTCTCTTCAGGAAAAACATATCTCTCGCCTCTTTCTTTGAAAGCTATCGCAAGCGCTAACGTTAACGGCCCTATCCTTCCGGCAAACATAGTAGCTATTACGCATAGTTTGCTCACATTATCCAAACCCTCTGTAATGCCGGTCGAGAGCCCTACCGTTCCAAACGCTGAGAAGATCTCAAATAACAGACGTATGAACGAAATGTCTCCGCCGACATTCCGCGCTCTAAGATAAGTAAGCGCTAAAACCATAACAAATATCCATGTGACCGCGAGAAAGAATATTGTGAGCGACTCCCTTACAACCTTCTTTGGAATGGAACGCCCGAAAAGCATGACCCTTCTCCGGTTTCTAAGCATATTCCATATTGTCGCGATTATTACAACAAAAGTACATGTTTTTATGCCGCCGCCTGTGGAGCCGGGTGACGCTCCGATAAACATGAGGAGCATCAAGAATACAAGTGAAGGAACAGCAAGCTCACCTATCGGTAACGTGTTAAATCCGGCTGTCCGCGCCGTAACCGACTGAAACACAGCAGCCCACAAACGTTCAGCCATCGGCATGCCTTTTAGAACGCCGTCTTTTTCTACAAAAAACAGAACACAGGCCCCGGCTATGATCAGTATGGCTGAGGCCGTAAGCGCCACTTTAGCCTGTAAACTTATTCTTCTTTCAGGCCCTTTTTTAAAGAACAACCCTATAATGTCCATGATCACGACAAACCCTATGCCCCCGACGACAATAAGGGCGATCATCGTGCTGTTTATCACCGCATCGCCGCGAAATTGAATAAAACTGGAATTGAAAAGCGCGAACCCGGCGTTGCAGAACCCGGATACAGAATGAAATATAGACGCCTCGATCGTCTCCCAGAAAGTCCAGTCAGTAATGACCCGCCATCTAAAATACAACAGCGCCGCCCCCGCGGTTTCAATCGCAAATGTAATACCCAGGATGTAGCACACCAGTCGCTTAAGGCCGATCATATGCTGATCGCACAACGTGCTGCTAACAGTCTCACTCTGATTAAGACCGATCCTCCGGCCAAGCACAACCGCGAATAACGTGGAAAATGTCATTATCCCCAAGCCGCCGGCCTGGAACAACACAAAGATCACCCATCTCCCGAACGTTGTGAAATAAGTCCCGGTGTTTTTCACAACCAACCCGGTTACACATGTAGCGCTGGTAGCCGTGAAAAGACTGTCTATGAGGGATATGCCGTCCGGACCGCGGGTAGCCGCAGGAAGAGACAAAGCTATCGTCCCCAGACAAATCGCTGTGAGGAAACTCAATATCACCATGCGAGATGGAGTAAGTTTTCCCATAAATGGCCTGTTTTATTAACCGGTTTTTTTTACAAGAGACTTAAACCCGGCGCTGTCGCTAATAGCTATTTCCGACAACATCTTACGGTTTAAAATGATCCCGGCTTTTTTTAATCCGGCAATAAATCTGCTGTAAGACATATCACCGGATTTGCAAGCCGCGTTGATTCTGGCAACCCACAATGAACGGAAATTCCTCTTTTTCTTTTTCCGGTCGATATAGTTCGATATAAGCGCTTTCCTGCCGGCTTCTTTCGCGGTTTTCAATAACTTGGACCTTGAAGCACGCTGGCCCTTTACTGCCTTCAGGGTCTTTTTCCTTCTCTTAAGTGAACTCACCGCATGTTTTACTCTGGACATCGTTACTCCTTATCTGTATCTGTGCGTATTTTTACTTCCCGCCTGCATGGCACTTTTATGAATCCCTTCAACTCCCCTGGCTGAAGCCCGGGGTTTATAGGTAGGGATTCATACTGAGGCGGCTCACATGTATCCCCGCCGAATGTATCAACCATAGGGCAAGATTTTTGAAATTTTATTCTCAAACGTTTTGTCCACAAGCGCAGACCGTCTGAGATTGCGTTTTCTTTTCGTTGTTTTTTTTGTCAATATGTGGCTCTTGTTAGACTTTGTCCTTTTTATTTTCCCCGACTTTGTGAAACTAACCCGTTTTTTAGCCCCTTTATGCGTTTTCATTTTTGGCATTTTATCCTCACTTCTGTTCCTTTGTTTTACTTATATCCTCACCATCGCTATTTCTTTGGTATGATGGTCATTATGATCGTTCTACCCATAAATTTAGGGCGCGAATCGATCTCCCCCCAGGCAACCACATCCGCGGCTACTCTGTTCATAAGGACTTCACCCAGATCCCTGTGAGCATTCTCCCGGCCCCTAAACCGCAATGTTACCCTTACTTTGTCTTTTTTCTCCAGAAATTCCTTTATGTGTTTTATCTTGAACTGATAATCGTGTTCTTCGATACGTATCTTAAACCGTATCTCTTTGAGCTGAACAACATGTTGTTTTTTCTTGGCGACTTTTTTCTTTTTTTCCTGCTCAAATCTATATTTGCCGTAATCCATTATGCGGCATACAGGCGGTGAAACGTTTGGCGATACCTCCACCAGATCCAGGCCTTTCTCGGCCGCTATTTTGACCGCCTCCCGGATCTCTACCACTCCCAACTGGTTAGCTTCGTCGTCCACCAACCGTACCTTCGCGGCCCTTATCGAGCCATTGATCCTGATACGATCTTTACCGTTAAACCGGTGCTGACCGTAACTTGGTTTTGTAAAACTAATTTTCCACCTCCTGGTATACTATTTCCTGTCCTTGATCTCCTGAAGCAAACGTTCACAAACGGCAGGCTTTGACATAACCCCCACCATCCCGTCTTTTTTACCGCGCAAGGAAACGGTACCCGCCTCCGCTTCTTTGTCCCCCAGGACAGCTATGTAAGGGATCTTGGAGATCTCAGCGTCTCTTATCTTTTTCTGCATTTTTTCGGATCGCGCATCTATCTCCGCACGTATACCCGCGTCACGTAAAAAAGCTTTTAACTCCAAAGCATAATCCACATGTGATCCCGCGATGGGTACTACCATCATCTGAATCGGCGCTAACCACAGCGGGAACGCGCCGCCATAATGTTCAATAAGCGCGCCGATAAACCGCTCAAGACTGCCCAATATTACACGGTGCAGCACTATCGGCCGCTTTTCCGTGCCATCCGAATCGACATACTTAAGATCGAACCGTTCCGGCAAAGCAAAATCACACTGGATCGTAGCGCACTGCCACGATCTTCCCAATGCGTCCTTTAATTTTATATCGATCTTCGGCCCGTAAAACGCGCCGTCCCCTTCATTTATATCGTAATTAAGTCCCTGCGCGGCCAGCGCCTTTTTTAACGCTTGAGTAGCCATTTCCCAATCTTCGTCCGTTCCGATAGACTTTTCAGGACGTGTACTTAGTTCGATTTCAAAAGCATTAAAGCCAAATACAGAAAGAGTCTCCCGGACAAAATCAATGACACCTCTTATCTCTCGTTCAGTTTGATCTAATAAACAAAAAATATGCGCGTCGTCCTGTGTGAATCCTCTTACCCTCAAAAGCCCGTGAAGTACACCGGATTTTTCATGCCTGTAGACACTGCCCAACTCAAAATACCTTATCGGAAATTCCTTATAACTTCTTTTCCGGGAAGCATATACAAGTATGTGACTGGGGCAGTTCATGGGTTTTACCGCGTATTCCTGCCCGTCGCTCTCAAAGATGTACATGTTCTCTTTGTAATAGTCATAATGCCCCGATCTTATCCATATATCACTTTTCAGTATATGCGGACTCGATATCAGCTCATACCCTTTTTCAACATGTTTGGCGGTTATGTAATCAACAATGACCTGCCGCAACATAGCGCCCTTCGGATGGTACAATACTAATCCGGCGCCGGCCGTCTCATTAAAACTAAAAAGTTCCAGCTCTTTACCCAATTTTCTGTGATCCCGCTTTCCGGCTTCTTCTTTCAGATGCAGGTATTTTTTTAGTTCGTTTTTATCACAAAAAGCCGTACCGTATATCCTCTGCAACATAGGGTTTTTTTCGGATCCCTTCCAGTACGCGCCGGCAACGGCGAGGAGTTTAAACGCCTTTATATCACCGGTGTTCTCAACATGCGGCCCCTTACAAAGATCCGTGAAATTTCCGTGAGAATACATGGATATTTCTTCGTCATCCAAGCCGGCAAGAAGATCGAGCTTATACTTCTCGCCGTTTTCTTTAAATATCCTCTCTGCTTCTTTCTTCGTAACGACTTTTTTGCCGAACTGGAGGCGCTCTCCGATTATAGAGGACATCTCTTTTTCTATCTGAGAAAGATCATCCGGTGTCAAGGGCCTCTTGCAATCAAAATCATAATAAAAACCGTCTTCAATAGCCGGCCCCATCCCCAGTTTAGTGCCCGGGAACAATCTTTGCACGGCATCCGCCATCACATGCGCGGCGCTGTGCCTTAATTTAATCAAATTTTCATTCTGCTTCTTCATCATATTTAAATTTTAGGGCGAATAATTATTCGCCCCTACCATGGACTGTTCGCTTCACTATAATTGGTCCTTCGATCCGTCAAATGATTCTCTTCCTCATCGCATTATTTTACTCTCTCAGGATCAGATTTGCCTCCGGCAAATCTGGCCCTTCGATCCGCGAAATAATTCTCTTCCTCATCGCATTATTTTACTCTCTCAGGATCAGATTTGCCTCCGGCAAATCTGGTGGGCGATACTGGGATCGAACCAGTGACCTCCACGATGTCAACGTGGCGCTCTAACCAGCTGAGCTAACCGCCCATTTTATTACACCAACGCAGACTATCCGCCACCGGCTATTTCCCATAACTGGTGGGCAAGGAGGGACTTGAACCCTCATAGCCCTAAGGCCGAGGGATTTTAAATCCCTTGCGTCTGCCAATTCCGCCACTCGCCCTAGTATGCGCACTTTATGTAACAATAATTAAGTCAAAGATCGAATTTTTGCCCAATCGAACAGTGGAGGCGCGGACCGGATTCGCACCGGTGTACGCGATTTTGCAGACCGCTGCCTAGCTGCTCGGCCACCGCGCCCAAACAAAAAAACGGCCTCAAGGGCATTAGTAATTTGCTACGTTATCACAAGAAGAAAAAAATGTCAATTAACTTCTGCCGTTTAAATATGTTACATCAATTTCAGGATATCCGTGATGTCACTTTCCTGTGGATAATATTTCATCGAGCAATTCTTTTACTTTTTCGGGGGATTTTACGGAAAAATCCGCAAACGACGGATTATCTTCATCCGTAACAAGGATTCCCACCCCTCTTGTCCTGAGTATCCTGAAAACATCCTCATCTGTCGTATCATCACCGACATATATAACAGATGCCTCATCCCATGAAAGCCCCAACACCCCCATTATCCAACGAACCGCTTTACCTTTGTCCCACTCTATCGCCGGCATGATCTCAAAGACCTTTTTCCCATGCATTATGCGGAGTTTCTCATGATCTCGAACTGTTTTTTCAATGATTTTTTTTATCTCCGGAAATGCTTTTTTATCCACAAGGCGGTAATGAACACCCAGGGAGAACTTCTTTTCCTCGATCAGCACCCCCGGAATAGACCCGATCCGGCCGAAAAGTTCCCCGGTGATCTCCTTTATGAGCGGCATATACTCCTCGGCTCCCGGATATATCATGGAGATATTCGGACCTGCGATGTCAAAACCATGATTTCCCGCATAAATAAGCCCTTCTATGCCTAAAAGCTGTTCAACATCTTCCCGGGGTCTGCCGCTGACTATGGCAGTAGTGTATTTCTCTATGATCCGCTCTACAACTTCTTTCATATCCCCGGAAATAACAGCAAGCTCCGGACGCGCCACTATCGGGGTCAATGTGCCGTCATAATCAAAGAAAAATACGGGTTTTTTTCCGTTAAATATGGTGTCTTTTCCGCTCTTCAAATAACATGGATTGATATTGGCTTTGTTTTTCGCGTTTCCGGCCGCTTCGTTTACGGTAATGCTTCTGTCCCAGAACTCAAACAGATCACGCGGCTTCTTTCTGAACCATTTCTCTATCCATTCAACATCGATATATTCCATATCGGGAACCACCACGTCCGCCCCGTTCTTGTAAAGTTCACCTGTGTTATTTTCGCGCGCTATACCTATCACAAGCCCGAAAGCCCCGTTCCTACCGGCCTCGACTCCGGAAGTCGCGTCTTCCACAACAACGGACCTGGCCGGACGCGCGCCGATATTCGCCGCGGCGGTCACAAAAATATCTCCTTCCGGCTTCCCCTTAAGCCCCATTTGAGCCGAAACTTCTCCATCTACACGTGTCTCAAAAAGCTCTTCTATCCCGGCGGCCTTAAGCACATACTTGCAGTTTTTTGACGATGACGCGACACCGATACGAATGCCTTTCTTTTGTAATTCCTTTACAAAACTAACGGTGGAATCATATTCCTCCACACCATTTGCTTCCAATATTTCCACAAACTTAATGTTCTTTCGGTTCCCTATACCACACACTGTTTCTTTTTCCGGAGCGTCTTCAGGATCACCATACGACAGATCGATTCCTCGCGATTCCAGAAAACTTTTCACACCCTCGTACCTCGGTTTACCGTCCACATATGGCAAGTAATCCTTTTCATGCGTAAATTCTCTGAAAGGCTCACCGCGGGTCTTCTCTCTTCCATGCATATATTCGTCGAAAACCGCCTTCCACGCGGTGGCGTGAACAAGTGCCGTTTTGGTGACTACTCCGTCCAGGTCAAAGATCACGGCGTCAAAAGATAACTGACTCATTTATTCTCCATTAATAATTTGCGCGAAATAGCCACGCCATTTTATCTTCTTTTTTCAAGCGGTTTAAATTCTTTTTCAAATGATCCGGTGTACATCGCGCGCGGCCGGAAAATACGATTATTTTCCAGATATTCCAATATGCGTGAAGTCCAACCTGCAACACGACTTACGGCAAATATGGTTGTGAAGTTCTCCGGCAAAATACCCATGCACGCGTAAACAATACCTGAATAGAAATCAACATTTGGGAATATTTTTTTCTTCGTGCCTATTGTGTCAAGTATCTCCTTTTCCAATGTTGTCGCTGTTTCTAATAAATTGTGGTTAGAACTGTCCTTTTTTACCAGATATTCAGCCAATGGCGCGAGTACTCTTGCACGGGGATCATATGACTTATACACCCTGTGACCAAACCCCATGATCTTTTTCTTTTCCTTAACGGATTTTTTTACCCATTTTTTTACATTCCCGGGGTTACCTATTTCTTCAAGCATATACAATACTTGCTCATTAGCCCCACCATGAAGCGGACCGTTTAACGCCGCTATACCTGCACCGACAGAGAAATACATATCTGATAGCGTGGAAGCAACCACCATTGAGGCGAATGTGCTGGCGTTCATTCCATGATCGGCGTGCAATATAAGCGCAACATCCATGATCCGTTCCTCAACCGGACTGGGCCGGCAGCCTGTCATCATATAAAGAAAATTAGCGGCGTGGCTTAGCTCCGGATCGGGCTCTATCGGCAACTGCCCCAGTTTAAGCCGGGCGACAGCCGCGGCAATGGTCGCGACTCCTGAAACCAGGTGATTGCAGGACTCCGCACCGGCCGCAGGATGAAGCTCCGGGTTCACGCCTTTAAATGGCCTGTTCATCTTTATTCTCTTAAACCCATATATGGCATCTTTCTCTCCCATAGGTTTTGTTTCCATGGGAATAGAATCCTCATCAGAACCGATAACTCCGTCCAAGTTAGGTTTGTACTCTTCCCGGTCGATATACGTCAGCTCATGGCGCATCAAATTAGTCCCCAGCCTAAGAGCGGACATCGCGTTCATTCCTTCCACCGGATAATTCATAAAAAGCCGCATCGTATTGTTGAGATTCCGGGAATCTACAAGTTTTTTATTGTATTCCGCGAGCTGTTTTTTTGTTGGAAGAT
This sequence comes from Candidatus Omnitrophota bacterium, assembly GCA_018813285.1. Lineage (GTDB taxonomy): Bacteria > Omnitrophota > Gorgyraeia > Tantalellales > Tantalellaceae > JAHJBY01. Next base: position 21,005 of record JAHJBY010000050.1, on the reverse strand, counting down.
TCCCATGAAGAAGCAGATATGATACTTCCTCAAAGGTTGAATAAGCGCAAAGCTCAAAAATATCGTACCCCCTGTATATCAGCCACCCTTTGGAGCCGTTCACATAACCTATTTTGGTCTCGCAGGCGATCGCCCCTTCCAGCCCGGGGCCGACAGTACACGAAACAGGCCATTCGATCGGCCTGGTTAATTCAGGCTCCGGTATGGCTCGAGTCTCCCGTCTGGCCTTTTCTCCGGCTTTAACGATCAGTTCTGTGATATCTCTGGTTTTTTCGTCTTTTCTGTGAGGCATGATCCATCCTTAGTTATCTTATAAACAAACGCTTTTCTCCAAAATAACAACCATATCATTACATGAGAGAGATCATCTCATTATATAGAGAAATCATCGTAATGGAAATACTATTTTCGCGGCAATCACGCATGCTTTTCTGCCACTTCACCGGCAACGGGTAATTTGAACATTTCACCCTGATACGCCTTGACCATAAGCACGATCCATAATACAAAACTCAATAACCCCATAAGTATAGAAACGATCCCGCTTAGCACCCAGGGCAATATGAAACCCAGCGCCAGGTTTATCACAAACAACCCACCGAATACCACTATGGACTGCACTGCATGAAACCTCACGAATTTATTCTCTTTCTCGACAACATAAAATATTATCCCCGTGACAAATCCGCCAAGATAGCATAATAATCCCGACATAGCCGGGTTAATGCCTGTTGTCGTTTTTCCCAGATCTTTTTGTCCCATTAAACCCTCCTTTTCTTGAAATTTCCAAGGCGGGGAAACCCCGCCCCCTATTTACTTATCATTGCCCCAAAAATGATGCCAGGCAAATTTCACGTCATGTCTCGGACAACTATAAACACAGTCCATGCATAAAACACATTCCGATTTAACATAATTCCCTTCATCTTTGATCGCACCCATGCGGCAAGTCTCAGGACATACTTTACAATCAGAACAATCAGTAGCAACACGCTCCAACAGGGCAAATCTGCTCATCAGCGCGTATAACGCTCCAAGAGGACATAACACACGGCACCATGATCTCGGGATTACCGCGGACGCGCAACAGATAAGAACAAATAACAGCAAAGGCAACCATGACTGTGTGAAATAATTTTGCGCGGCACCGGACAACATGGATACGGCCGGAATGATATAAAGCGATATAACCCTCGCCATTATCACCATGGGATCGCCTGCCCCTCGCGTTTGAACACTAAAAGCCGCCAGAAGAATCAGGAGTCCTAAAATATAAAATTTTACGCTACTTATCCAACCGGTGACCCTATCGGTAAATACTTTACGCTTTTTCTTTAACGCCCCGGCACAATCTATAACTGTACCCATTGGACATACCCATCCACAAAAAAACCTGCCGAACACCATGGTAAGAAGCAAAATGATAAAGGCAAACCCGGCGCCGGAGGCGATCGCTTTGATACCGATGGAAATCCTTATCACCATAAGCGGACTGGATCTTAAAAAAAATCTGGCCGGCAGGATATCTGCTAAGCGTTCTCCGGCCGGCGTCAGGATAGACACAAAAAGTAATAAGAAAAATACCTGAAAGCATCTTCTTGCAATGACAAATTGTTTAATGCCCGTTCCTTTTTTCATGAGAGGCGATCCCGATAATCTTTATACCCGAATTCACGTACTACGCGAAACTCACCGTTCCCTTTAGTAAGAATGGCTATGTCCGGTAAAGAGACACCGTTAAAAGTGTTATTCTTGACCATGGTGTAATGCGCCATATCCTTAAAAACAATGCGGCTTCCCGCCGCCTGCGGTTCGGGAAACGAATAATCCCCGATAACATCGCCTGCCAGACATGTCAACCCTCCAAGGCGGTACGTGTGTTCGTACTCTCCGGGAAGTCCCGCGCCTAAGACCATCGGGCGATACGGCATCTCCAACACATCCGGCATATGCGCGGCAGCCGAGGTATCAAGAATAGCGATATCGGCCTTATCATCCTGTATGACATCAAGCACGGACGCCACCAGAAAACCGGTATCAAGCACGACGGCTTCGCCCGGTTCAAGGTATACTTTGACATCATATTTTTTTCGAAACCCGGATATCAGACGGCAAAGCCTGTCCGTATCATAATCCGAACGTGTAATGTGATGACCACCTCCGAAATTCACCCATTCCATTTGCGCAAGAATCGTTCCGAACTTTTTCTCCACCACCGCGAGTGTACGTTCCAGGGAATCTGAATTAAGCTCACAAAGAGTATGAAAATGCAGACCCGTGATACCGGAAAGATCTTCCCCTGCAAAATGATCCGCCTTGATCCCGAGACGGGAACCCGGTGCGCATGGGTCATATAAGGCAACCGCGACTTCAGAATGTTCGGGATTAACACGCAGGCCGGCACGCACTTCATTTCCGGCAGACATTATGTTCTGCTTGAAACGTTTCCATTGCGAAAAAGAGTTGAAATTTATGTGGGTGGCGTGACTGATAAGCTCATCGATCTCTTGTTCCTTGTATGCCGGGGCGCATATGTGTACACTGCCACCGAACTCACGTGAACCAAGCCGGGCTTCATCGAGAGAACTTGCCGCGATACCCGACAGATACTGACGAATAAGCGGAAATGTGCTGAACATCGCGAAAGCCTTGAGGGCCAATATGATCTTACATCCCGCCCGGCGTTCGACATCCGCAAGGATCTCAAGGTTTTTGATGAGCAAATTTTCATCAACAACATAACAGGGAGTAACAGGGACTTTTGAGATAATATTCATAGATCGCGTCATTCGCCGGGGTTATCCTGCCGCGCCACCCAGGGAAGGCCATAAATATTCAGTTTTTCCATAAACGGATCGGGATCGAGATCTTCCATGTTAAAAACACCTTTTCCTGACCACACACCTGTCATCATTAACATGGCGCCTATCATGGCCGGAACACCGGTGGTATAAGCGATCGCCTGGGACTTGACCTCTTTATAACACTCCGCATGGTCACAAACATTATAAATGTACACTTCAGCCGGTTCTCCGTCTTTGACGCCCCTAATCAAGCACCCGATATTGGTCTTGCCTTTATAGTTCTCGCCTAAAGATGACGGTTCGGGTAAAACCGTTTTAAGAAACTTAAGCGGCACAATGTCATGACCATCGTATTTCACGGTATCAATACGGGTCATACCCACATTTTGAAGCACTCTGAGATGTGTAAGGTACTCTTCACCAAAAGTCATCCAGAAACGGATACGTTTCAACCCTTTTATGTTTTTCACCAGAGATTCCAGTTCTTCATGATACATAAGATACATTTCACGCGATCCAATCCCGGGAAAATCAAACGTCTTATGGACCGATAACGGATCGGTCTCTATCCACTTGCCTTTTCCCCAGAATTTTCCGCGTTGGGTAATCTCGCGAATATTGATCTCCGGATTAAAATTCGTAGCAAAGGCCTCGCCATGTGATCCGCCGTTGCAATCCATAATATCTATAGCATGTATCTCGTCGAAGTAATGCTTCATAGCATACGCGCAAAAAACATTCGTCACTCCGGGATCGAAGCCCGAGCCCAATAGCGCCATGACCCCTTTTTCTTTGAACCGATCTTGATAATCCCACTGCCATTTGTAACAAAACTTGGCTTCGTCCGGAGGCTCATAATTCGCCGTATCGAGGTAGTTGATCCCTGTCGCAAGACATGCGTCCATAATAGAAAGATCTTGATACGGCAAAGCGACATTAATTATAAGTTCCGGTTTGAATTTTTTGATCAATGTGACGACTTCAGCGGTATTGTCCGCGTTTATCTGTTGGGTTTTGATCGGCCGGTCTATTTCAGCGGCTATCATCTCGCACTTTTCAAGGGTCCTGCTGGCCAGGCATATTTCATCGAACACCTCCGGTCGAGAAGCACATTTTTGTGCCACAACATTGCCCACGCCTCCGGCCCCGATTATGAGAACTTTACCCATCTTTATTTTCTCCTGAAATCTAACGCGCTGTGTCCAAAACACATTTGGTTATGGCCAAAACGGTTAGAGGGATTATGGTCCTATATTAAACGCCGAAGCTCGTTCCAACGGCTTTCGCCACTTTTAGTAAAGGAGCATTCGCGGGTATGGTTCTAGAACCTTTCGCGACGTTTTTAAGTGAAACTTCAACAAACATGCCTTTTTTCAGGCCTACCATATATCCAAACTTTTTCTTCTCTACCATGTCGCCGGCTTTGGCTCCTAACCCTGTCGCGAATACTCTGTCAAAAGCGGTCGGAGACCCGCCACGTTGAAGATGTCCCAAAACCACGGCGCGTGTTTCAAGCCCGGTCGCATCCTCTATCTGTTTACCCAGCACAAACCCTATTCCGCCAAGACGAATAGAATCCGCACTGGCTTCCACCATTCTTTTGATCACAACGTTGCCGCCTTTTGGTTTCGCCCCTTCGGAAACCACGATTATGCTAAACCTTCTGCCCTTTTTATTTCGCGCCCTTACCATCCGCGCTATCACATCTATATCATATGGTATTTCCGGCATAAGTATTATATCCCCGCCACCGGCTATTCCGGCGCTAAGAGCGATCCAACCAGCGTTATGTCCCATTACCTCAAGGATCATAACACGATGATGGGACTCAGCTGTCGTATGTAAACGATCAATAGCTTCCGTCGCAATGGACACAGCGGAATCAAAACCAAAAGTGAGATCTGTTCCGCGTATATCGTTATCTATCGTCTTTGGTACGCCTACCACCGGCAGGCCGTCCTCGAAAAGCCTGTTAGCAATACCAAGTGAACCATCTCCTCCGATGCAAACCAGACAATCTAATTTGAGTTTCTCGCAATTTTTTATTACAGTTTTGGACATGTCTTTAAACTCAAATTTCTTGCCATTCTGTACCGCATACCTGTATGGGTTCGCTATTTTGGACGTACCCAATATCGTGCCGCCGAGCGTGAGTATCCCAGAAACATCCGTGTATTTAAGTTTTCGGTGTCTGTTCCGCACAAGCCCGTGATAGCCATCCTTAAACCCTATGACTTCGGCATTCTGTTCGTTGATAAGCTTTTTCGCCACAGCTCGTATCACCGCGTTTATACCCGGACAATCACCACCGCCTGTGAGAATAGCCACTCTTTTTCGTCTTTTCATCGTATCCCCAGTTTAATGTAAATACCGCATTTAGTTCCTAAGTTTCTGGTTTCTGGTTTTTAGAGCTTCGGCTAAACTCTAACAACTATTTTACTTCCTACCTTTCGCTTCTTACTTATAGTTGAAAGCTGATAGCTCTTATTAGGGTTTAATTCGCTGCGGCTTTCTGAAATGAAATTCTTCGGCAACCTGATCAATGAGTCTCACTATTTTGTCATCGATCTCAGTAAACATCACCGCCATTTGCACTAACGGTGAATGAGGAACATCATTAAATCGCAACACTTTTCCAACACAATTTATCGGATCCTCTGATAACGGAAAGTTCACCTGCATCTCCAGTAAAGAGCCGGATTTCAGCCCTCTATTGTGATTTAAAAGCACCCCTCCTGCACTAAGATTTCTCGTGGTGACCATATCCCATTCACTATCTTCGGCCTCAGACGTCTTTTCCCGGACCTTTACCATAAACTGTTGTCTTATTCTTTTGTGTCTTCTCTTCTCCACTCCACTATACATAAGACACCTCCGTGATCGCTATAGTCTCTGTATTCATTTTTACCCCAAGGCTACTATCACATTATAAAGCTACACATGATTTTTGTCAATAATCCGACAAAAACCCGGGAAAAAGGCTTTCTTCGCCCATTATCGTCGCGAGTTTTGCGCGTAGGTTTGGATCCTGCGTTTTGCGTAATATTAATCGTCTATATTTTCGAACACCGTCTTGAAATCCTCTTTCATGCTTACGATCACCCATCCGTTCTCGCTTGCTACTTCTATCATTTTTTCGGCGCCTTTATCGTAGGCATATTCACGCTCCGCGTCGTCATGACGCAACGTAAGCGCCAGTGACGGCAAACCACCGGCACCTGCTGACTCTAACATCTGGATATCATCGCTGGAATTCCCGAAAGCGAGTATCGGGCTTCTTCCTGTACGTAATCTAATGTTCACCGGTTTGCCAGCCTTCAATACCTCGGGTTTTACGTAATCATGCTTACGCACGTATGCCACTTCGCCGTCACGGATCTCGAAATCGATACTTATGGTATCACCTATAACACGTTCCGGCTGGACATCAAGAATTTCCACTGAAAAACTCCTGATAAATTCCTGTGGTGACCCCGAGACTAAATATATCTGAAAACCGTTATCACGTAAAAAACGCAGCAGTTCTTCCATGGGTGAATAAAACAACTGATCGTACGGCACTCCGTATTTCGGATGATCCCGGCGAAGAAAATCCCTGACATAGGCCTGATACTCTTCCTGTGTCATCCCCGCAAAAGCGGTTAGGTTCATTTCCAGGAAATTTTTAGAATCGGAAATAAACTCCATATCACGTTTCCACGCGCCGTTGTATGGGTACTCTTCACGCAACGTCGGATCTTTCTCAGCCAAGTCATACAATCCTTCAGCCGCCACCAAAACTTGCAAATACAGTGGTTTTTCACAAAATAAAGTTCCGTCAAGATCAAAAGCCGCAAGACGCATCTCTTCGGCAACATACGAATCGCTTAATGGATCAGTCACTTCATCGACAAACGCTATTATCCTTTGTTTGGCCGGAGTGTTATTCCAGGATGATAGAGGTTCGTCCCCCATCCGCGCCAGCGCCACATCGAGAGGAACCAGACAACAGGCCGCCATAATAAGGAAAACTGATAAACCCATGACGGCACTAAAAAAACGTCTTGGCGCACTCATAACACATCCTCCTTTTTATCTTCGTTCGCAAATCCGCGTTAATAATTTATCTGGAACCGCATCATACCGATATCAGCATTCCCTTTGCCGTTCGCGTGCGCGTGTACGTAATTCATCATTATGCGCATATTCGGATTAAGATACCAGTTGACACCAAGAGTCACGTCCGACAGTATCCCCCCTTTTATGTTGTCGTCATTAAGATCCAGATAGGAATATCGGGTAGCCACTTCCCACGCCCCGGGCGCCCAGCCTTTTACCGAGAAATCCCTCTTTGGTGTTATACCGCCAAATACCGCCTTAACCTCCCCATTGGTCCGGTAGTTCCTGTGTTCACCCGTCAGAAAATAACTTACCTGTACATAAGCCCCTTCAAAATGAGTACTGGACGGCCCGTCTCTCTGGTCTACGATGGATTCAAGAAATTCCCCCTGCACAGAAAAGGGGCCATGTATCAGCACCGCTTCAAGGCCTATGAGGTTAACATGATCGACGGGGATGACACCTGTATCAACAAAATCGGGCGCCAAATGCGCCTCGGGGTTACCGGCATAATGTGCTTCTTTGGCATTCCTGAAACTATACGCCGCCCCAAGATGTAGAAGTTTTGCGCCGTCTTCCTCATACCACGGCAATATCGTAAACCGTCCCGTGAAATTGGGCTCATGAGAAGTTACCAGTCCATAACCATCGGCGTCAAGAAACGCGCCGGCACTCAATGTGGCTCTGTCATCAAACAAAGTGGTACTAAACTCGATACCATCGTTACGATGCGGACACAGTATTTCCTCCGGCATGTCTCTTTCCATAAAAGTTATGTAGTTGCTGCTGGTCAGATTTTCGATGCTTATGGACTCGGTAAACTGCCCTACCCTCACCTGTCCAAAATATGGAATATTTTTCATACCGATGTACGCGTCTCGAAGCGCGGCATTTCCGCCCGCAAAATCCACCTGTAACTTGTAAATGTAATCTTCATAAATGTCTCCGCTTAAATAAACCCGCAGCCTTCTAACTTCAACGTCGGCATTAAGATCGCCGAATGCGTCTTTCACGGCAGCCTGCTCCCACATCCGCGCGGTATCCAGAAAGAACCTGCCTCCTATTCTCAAATTGAACTTGTCATCTAAGCTCTTAAAATGAAGTCCGTTTTTCCAGTATACGCGCAGGTCATCGCCTGCCGGTTTTGCCGGCTGCGCCGGAGTTTCACTCGGAACTTCCGCGACTTTCCGTAACTCCATTTCTTCGATCTTTTTCCGCATCAACTTCATCTGCCTGGCCGCCTCGCCCATTTGCCGCTGCATTTCCACTATTTGTTTTTTTAGATCCGTCAGTTCATCGCCAAACGCGACGCTGTTGACGCAAAATATGTTAAAAATCACCACCAATACCGTACATATAATTTTTTTAGACATTGAGGTTCCTCCTTAACAGTAAAAATACCTTCAAATTGAATTAGATTCTTCGTCGCGCTGCTCCTCAGAATGACGGCGTGTAAGTCTGTCATTCTGCTTGTCCCGAGCGAAGTCGAGGGGAGTCCGAAGGACGAAGAATCTCAAAACATTGAAATTCCTATACATTCAACTATCAGTATCTTTTCTTTTGACATTTTCCGATCCTTGTTGAATCATTGTTTGTCTGTCTTACCCTGCGACGCTACATCATCCATAGCTTTTTTAACCGCGTCAGGATCACCCAGATAGTAATGTTTAACAGGATGCATATTGTCATCAAATTCATAAACAAGCGGCACACCTGTGGGAATGTCGAGATCCACTATGTCTTCATCAGATACATTGTCAAGATGTTTCACCAGGGCCCTTAAACTATTGCCATGGGCGGCTATAAGGACTTTTCTTCCGGATGCGACCTCTCGGCTTATAACATCGTGCCAATAGGGCATATACCGTTCAACGGTGTCTTTCAAACATTCGGTTAACGGCAATTCAGATTCATCAAGATCTTTGTATTTTGGATCGTTTCCTGGATATCTCGCGTCCGACTTGTCAAGCGGCGGAGGCGCAACGTCATAACTTCTTCTCCAAAGCAGAACCTGCTTTTCCCCGTATTTCAGAACAGTGTCTTTTTTATTGGATCCCTGTAACGCGCCATAATGCTTCTCGTTTAACCGCCATGAACGCCGGGCAGGTATTTTCGCCAGGTCCATTCTGTCCAAAACTATCTCTAACGTACGTGTGGCCCTTATAAGCACCGAAGTGAACGCGATATCGAAGGTAAAACCTTTTTTTTTAAGGATAAGACCGGCTTTCCGGGCTTCATCGATCCCCTTACAAGAAAGATCCACATCGGTCCATCCGGTGAACCTGTTCTCTTTGTTCCACTCGCTTTCACCGTGCCTCAGTAAGATCAGTTTGTTCATAATACCTGTCTCCGGCCGTTATTATACAGGATCTCAAGATATTTTTAGTTTACCCGTGAAAAAACATATTACAAGTCGTGAATGGTGAATGGTGGCAAGGATCAAACTGATACCATGGTACTCGTAAGCTCCCTGTTGTCGTTGATAATGCTTTTCTTTTTGATAGGCACAAAAAGTATTTCTTTAAAAACATCTGTCTCACCGCTCGCAAGCGCTTTAACGCACGTGTCAATTAAACGCGCGTCTTCGTCCGCATCGCCCCTTAAAATCCTGAAATAACGCTCAAATTCTTTAAATTCTTGTGTTCCGAAATTGCTGAAAACCGTCGGGGCGGTGAGATTTCCGGTTGAAATGTTTTGTTCTAAAGACACGCCGGGGACTGGCTCACAGGCGGCTATGCGGGGTATAAAACATGCCAGGGCAAACAGAAAAGTTATTATGCCTTTCTTGATCATCCCGCCTCCAAGGACCGTTATGATCAAAGCATTATATAGTTTGTTACGCGTTATTATAGCAAGAGATCGAGAGGTAAGTCTATAAAAAAAGTGTTTCAGTAGTGTCAAGAACTATGGACACTTTCATATTCACGAAATTCCGGGGACACCTGTGGGTTTGATTTGATAAACGTACTATGTTACCCTATTGTTACTATGGCAGTTATTAATCCTGTTTAGTTTTCTGATTACGCCGGTGTTAAGGATACAATATCTATTTACTTTTTATTGAATTAACTCACATGTTTTGGTACAATACCTGTTATGAATGTGTTCAAAAAAAGACATGTGATCCTATTTAAAAGCATAGCCACAATTATTGTATGCCTTTTTTGTACAAATACTATTTCGTTCGCGAAACCTGTAGGGTTTAACATTTCCCAAAATACTCTTGCCGCAGCTTCAATATTTGGTGGTCTCAAGGGTCCGCAGCATAAAGATATTGCCAATATACAACTATCTCTACAAGCGTATTTATTGAAGTATGGTGCGGGCACCATAGACATAACTTCATTGAGAGATACAATATTATCTGAGAATACCGTTTATAGCCCTACCGATATGCATTTCTTTTTCTCAGGTAAAGGAATGGAAAACATAAGTGATAAGTATGCCGTTGTTAAATGCAGGCTCAAGAAAGGGGACAGGACAGAAGATTACTATGTTATTTTCGCTAAGGAAAAAGACGACGGTGGATTTCCGCTGGAAGTCTTAACTAAAAAAGAGTGGAAGAAATATAAAAAACTGGGTTTGGATATCCTGCCTCGGAGAAAAACGCAAAAACCAGAAGATGCGAAGGCGATTGAAAGATATATCCAGCATGAAAAAGGTATAGATAGCGTATTGGAATATGCCCATGAAAATAATCTTGTCCAGGGCATGGGAGAAATCTGGAGTGAGAGTTTATTGAACCGTCTACAAACACTTTTAAAGCTAAACATAACAACACTCGATGGCCTTGTTCCTGTAGAAAAAAGAGAAATTTTTTGGGTAAAAATGACTCCGGATCTTAAGGCAAAGATGAAACCAGTAGAAATTGTGGATGAAAACGGGAAAGAACATAGTATGAATTACATTTCACATTCCAGTAATAGTGCAATCCATATTTTTGTCAGTGAAAAATATTTTGAAATATTTGATGCCATAGCAGGCCATAAGATAGAAGTTGAACCAAAAAGCGAGAAGGATGACACTGCTACAGTGTCGGCTTATTTTAACGCTGATCAACAAGAGGGGATTAAGTCTCTGATCCATGAATTGGGTGTTATATTTGGATATCCTGTAACAGAAGTTAAAGATGGAATACCCTACAATCTTCTGGATAAGCGCTGGGAAAAAGTTCAGCAAGGAGAAAGACCAGCTAATGAATTACAAGCTACCGTTATCGATTTAGATCAGAACCTTCTAACACGTGATTACGCGATGGGTTGGCTTCGGAAAACTCCCCAAGAAAAATCGCTACTCAATTTCGGGAAATATGCCCCAGAGATTGTTAAAGTTTTGGTAAAAAATGAAGGGCTTACCGATAAAGATATCAACGCGGCTATAAGCGGTGCATTAACTGAAAATGCGAGGGAAGTGGTACGATACGTGCTGGGTGGCTATAAAATAGACTCCACGCATATTCCTGATAAAGCCTTGGCTAGACGTGTAAGTGCGACATTGGCACATGGTAGAACCTGGAGACCGGAAAGGACGGACAAAGAAAGGATGGAAGTGCATCCATATGTTATTGACGCAAAGAGAAAAATTGAAGAAAGAAGAAAACATCTTACACTGCTAATAGGGTTTTCTGTTGTAACTCAGCTTACTGCGGAAACAGTAGCCGCGATTTCTGATGAACTAGATACGTCAAAGCCTACAGGACATTGGGTGAATGATGAAGATTTTGACAGGATAAAGGATGAAGTAGATTCAGGCGAGAAAGGTGCCGGTATTGATTATATCAATCGAGTCGCAAGAGAAGCGAGGATGCCTTTTGAGATGATAGTGGCTTTGAGAAAATCTGCCGAGGCAGGCTCATCGGAAGATATTAAGGCATGGGTCGAAAAGATATTTGATAGAGCGGAAAGGGGACAATTGAGCATAGAAGTTGTAAGAGGAACAATGGTTTCAATGGTTAACAGGCTTAGTGATGAAGATAATCCAGATGTAAATGGCGTTCGATTAGAAGATATGTTGAGGCAAGGGCTGCAATCGATAGAAAAAGAAACAATGTCGCAGCCAATTCAAGGCTTAATAACAGAAGTTTTACAGATATTAGAAGAAAGAAGGGTTGAACCGAATCCAGTTGCTATTGTCAGCCTCGACACAAACCTTCTAACACGTGATTACGCTGTAGGTCTTCTAATGAATAGGAGTGCGTCAGATGATATGGCAATAGTAAAAGCTACAGAGAACCCCAAAATATTGGAAAAAATAATAAAAGATAAATTAGCGAAAAAAGCAATAGAGAAAGCAAAATCTCTTGCCCATGAACTTGGTATGGAGATTTCACGTCCTGTTCTTGAGGAAAATTATACTTTGATAACATGCGGCGATTTTTACAAGGATGAAGAAGAAAAGAAATCAGATATCAAGGATGAATATGGAAGCATTTTCAACATTGAGTGGATTAAGCCTGCAAGGCCGAGAACAACAATAAATCGTATACTCGATATCGTCCGAACCGAAGACAACCCCGGAGGCCTTGACCCGCATAATGTAATGGTTCAATTGCCCCAAAAATTCTCAAACCCGGATAATCAGAGCGAGATTCAAAGGCTCATTGATAACGCACCCGGCGTTCGTTTTATGATAATAAACACACAGGGCATGAAAGATACGGTCGATAGTTCAAAACATAGAAAAAATATTTTTGCTATGATGCTTCTCGCAAGAAAAATAACTAATAACGACCTATTAGAAAATTCAAAGCTATATAGATTACTCCAGTTTTTTATCAATACCTTAATGGAAGAAACCGATAATCGGGCGATAATCATAGTCAAATACATTGAGGATCTTAGTAGAGATGGGGTTGGGTCTATCGTAAAGACCATAATTCATTGGAAACGTCCGGAGAAGATAGAATCCCCCGATCCGGACGTGGTTTCTGCAGCATTATTTTCAGTATAGATACCGGTAATACTCCCCCGTTTATTTCACGTATTGTTATCCCGCTTTCTATCTTTAAGGGCGATAATTCGTTATCCATTTTTGAATTTTAGGATCTTCGGGATTATGCGAGAAGTGTTTTTTGACTACAAGTTTTTTAAATTCTTTGTAGGCATCATTTTTATCGCCGGATTTACGCAGGTGCTTTTCATCATTCAGGTAGAGATAAACAATGATTTTAGGCTGGTTAGAAAAACAGAAAAACATTCTATAGCGCTGCAAACCCTGCTTATAACGCCGGTATCTTTTAAGATCGCCGTGCAAACGATATTCCGGCCGATCAGGGTTTTCCGGAATAATTTCTTGATCAGCTTTACGGATACGAGCAGCGAATTTTACAATTTCATGTTGCGCGTATTCTTTATCATTAAGTTTTTTCCGCAGCTCTATCACCCGCTGTTTCAATCGTACTATGCGATGATAGTAAAAATCATGATACCTTAAAAGATAATTATTCATCATCAGCGACAATGCCTTTTAGAAGATCATCCCATTCTTCATCCCAAACCTCTTTTGCTTCATGCAATTTTTCCGGATGTTTCATTACATCCATAGCTAATGCCTGAATGAATTCAGCAAACATAGGATCAGACTCAATATTGTCTAACTCCGTTTTGGGACGAATACTTATCTTTTTAGCGGTTGCCTCTATGATAACCTCACTGCCACTATTGTTTCTAATGAACTCTATGGGTATATCCACCGCATAGCTACCTCCATGTTTGAATAACTTTTTTACAATCACACTCATTTTCAATCCCCCCTTCTAATGTAAGTGTACACAAAAATATATACTTTGTCAAATTTTTTCCTGCCCGCGCGAACAATTCTCTGCGTAATTGTTAACCGGTATTCTTTCTTTCAAAAATTCGATCAAAGCTTCTTTAAAACCGCTCACCCTTACTCCTCCCTGATCACCGGGAAGCCCCTTATCATGATCCAAACGACAACCTTTCGATAGGTATGTGAAAGCCGCTTCCCGGCTTATCCTTTTATCTTTCGCTCGCCGGGCAACACCGCTTCGCCCACTTTCGGCGTCCGTCCGAAAACATTCTTATAAATTTCGTTGTACTGATCCTTGCCGCCCGTCGCCGCGAACACTAACGGCATTGTCTGCCTCGCCGCTCTACTCATGGCGCGCGCGATGTTCCGGATATCCCATTGGGAGTGCGCGTCTTCCCTTAAACGTGATATGTGGTACATCTCCCGGGCATTAAGCCTTATCAGCACTCGCTTCCTGTGAGCGTTTGTCAGAATATACGGCGCCGCCTGAGGTATTTCCCGGCGGATGGCGTCATACACTTCAGCCGTTTTATCGGTGATCCCCCAAAAATATGCTTCCATGCCGACCTCTTTTACCGCCTCGGGTATTGTGACGCCAAGCCGCGGGTCATAAGGCTGAGCCGTGATCGTCGACATGCGATGCCTTTTTAACTGCCCGAAACATGCTGCCGACAATACAACATCGAAAGTGAGATTTACATACTCAAATTCACGCGGCATAGAATCATAAAACTGCATATTGCGCCAAGCCGCCTTGAATATTTCCATTTTTTTCTCGCCCGGCATATTTTGAACAACGGACAAACAATGTTCATACGAAATGTCTGATGAGACATGGAGAAGAGACGCCGCGATGATATTGTCACCGTTTTCCGTGGATCCAACCAGCTGCACTTCAGGTGAGGAGCTCTGTGAAATATCCGCAGCGGCAGTGCCGAGAATCCCTCCGGCCAATTCTCTTAGTTCAGGGTACGTTTTGAGATCGCGATCGTTCGCCTCGTGAAAAAGGACTATAGAGGGCGCGACATCCGATATTTTTTCATACAACGCGCATCCCAGAGCCCTGACCTCGGCCAACGGATGCGACGCGAACCTCCTGAGCAGAAGTTCCATATTGCGGGCGTTTATCGTCTGGCCCACCTGCGATTCCGTCGCAAGCGCCGTGATGTAACGGGCATCTTCTTTTGCCCATCCTTCCAGAAGGTTATGATTTTTAGGATCGGCGGCAAGATCCGCGTGTTTCGCGAAAACATGTTCCTGCAATTTCCCGAAAAGCGCGAAATACGCTTTATTTTGCTCATGGATCATATTAACGAACATCTTTTCTGCCTGTCGCCCTTTTATCTCCTCGGGAATAACGAAATCCTTATCAAGCGTAATATATCGCTGCGACTTTTCTGTATAAGAACATAATCTGAATTTTTCGATTTCTTCCATCGCAAGGCGTGAAACACCGATGATGTCCAGATTGAATATCGCGTGTTCAGCGACCGAATGATGTCCCATTTTGAATATGATCGTTGAATTTGATCTTCGGGACCGTTCCACCTCACCTCTGGCGGATTCTCTGATCTCGTTGATCGGGCGCGGATCCCGGCTTATACGGGCATATGCCGCGGAAAGGACTTCCGGGGTCAGATCTTCACGTTTTCCGGATTTCTCCTCCAGTTCTTTAAGAACGGCCGTATCAACATTGTAACCGGCTAAATATACTTCCATGTTTCTCCATTCTGCTGTTATTTGTGATCATTCGGACGATACGCCCCATGATAACATGAGAATTTCTGCGAGACAATATTTTATTTGGGACGAAAATTATGAATCCTTTCAACTCCCCGGACTGAAGCCCAGGGCTTCCAGGTGGGGATTCATACTGAGGCGGATCACATGTATCTCCGCCATAAACGGCGGAGTTTAGCGCCGCCGAATGTATAAATGACGAGCGCCATAAGAACTATGCTTGCCGCGTTCCCCATCCACCCGATCCCGGCCTTCTGATGATGCGCTAATACGGAAAAAGCAGATCCGGTTTTATAAAAATATCCGGAAATCACGTCAAAAAGCGCGCCAAGCGCCAAACTGCTCACAATGATCGAGGATAGATATATCACCAGCGCTTGCGTTCCCATATTTTTCTTAACAACCATCATGGTAACAATGTTCGTCGCCGGACCGGCTATCAAAAAAACAAGCGCCGCGCCGGGAGCCATTCCTTTCAGCATAAGCGCGGCCGCTATCGGGATAGAGGCGGTCGCGCATACATACATAGGTATTCCGACAAGAAGCATAATTATCATGGCTTTTAATCCGGATCCCATATACGCCTCGATAAAACTTTCCGGAACAAAATAGGCTATCACCCCTCCGATCAGGATCCCCACAACCAGCGCCGTCCCCGAATCCCGCAGAAGATCCCCGAACGCGTAGGTAAACACACCTTTTATCTTATCCAGAACACTGTGAACATGTTCTTCCCCTGATCCGCAGTGTTTGCATCTGTCGGGCTCGTTTTTTATAGATGATGGTTGTCCTTTTTTTAGCAAATTTGAGATAAGACCCGCTATCACTCCGGTCAGGAACGAGGCGATTATCCTGTATATGGTAAAAAGACCGCCAAGAAGTGAATAGGTAGCCAGGATCGAGTCTACGCCCGTTGTAGGTGTTGCGATAAAAAAGGATAATACCGCCCCTTGACTTGCTCCCTCTTTACGCAAAGACATCGCGGCCGGAACAACCGAACAGGAACAAAGCGGAAGCGGAATACCAAAAAGAGAGGCTTTTATTACCGAAAGTGTAGTGTTCCTGCCGAGGTGCCTGCTAACCATATCCGATTTTATGATAATGTGCAGAATACCGGCAAATAAAAAACCGAATAGCAAATAAGGGGACATCTGATTAAGTAATAAATACGCTTCTCGCAAGACCCCTAAAATGCTATTCATGGTTTATTTTTCCTATCGGGTTACTATGGATCTTATTGAAATGGATCTCAGTTCTTTGATCAAGCGATTCTCTATCAAGTCCAATTTCATCTTAAGGCTGCAAACCTTCACCTCAGGGCATATCTTCCCCCGAAAAATGTGATCGCTCAATTGAAACTCACCCTGAAAGATCTCCATTAGTGAAAATACCGTAATTTTCTTTGGATCTCTCACCAAAGAAAAACCGCCTCCCTTACCCCGGGTGGATTCAAGTAAACCTTCTCTACCCAACCGCTGCAAGATATTCCTTAAGTAAGCTCTGGGTATGCCAAGTTTTTTTGACAGAGCCGATACTGTAGCGGTATCACCGCCTGAAGCAACCATGTAGCTTAAAGCCCTTATGGCGTAATCTGTATCCCTTGTTATCATCTTCACTTAAATATCTCCCCGGTATCGTGCGACCAAAAAAGCAGATCTAATTCATCCATTGGAATATTTATCTTTTTTGAAAATTTCCGCAGCTTGTCTTCCATAAGCAAATAGGTTTTTTCAGGAATACTATTTGGGATGCTGCTTATCAAACCGCAGGCCGACATATTTCTTAATATGTGCACATCCAGTACGGCCAGGTCTTTACCAAAACCTATATTGCGCAAGAAATGACTGGCTTCTTTTAAACCTATGCCTGTAACATTCCGGGCAAACCAGTAACGCGTCCCGGGAATATCAGAAACTCTGATCTTTTCTTTGATCTTAATAACCTCATTCTGTGTAAAAAGATCACGAGCGCGCGCAATATATTTGGCTTTATTGTTCGGGAACCTCACTCCTTTTAAACCGGCTCTGATCTCTCCTAAACCGCCCTTAAACAGGGCTCCGTTCGCGCTTAACCTGGAAATAGCCTGATCACAAGAAACAGCTTTTGATTGAGGAGTACATATGCAGAAACATAATTCACTGAAAATTTTCTTATCAGAACTGTTCCAAATCGATCTAAATTCCTTCAGCCTGTTCTTGATAAACCTTTTCTTTGAGGTATGTTCTGAAATGATTTTTCCGATCATGATAAAAGTTCGATCAACGCCTCGGCGATCTCGATATGCCTTATTTCATCATCACGTATGGAAATGAGTTGTTTCGCTATCTCCTCATCGTCGACTTGCGTGATGTAGTAATCATAAGCTATTTTGGCGTTTTTTTCGAAGCCTGATATTTCTTCAAATTCTCTTTTTAACATTTCAATACTCATTTTTGTCAGACGCCTTAATTTTGTCCATCATTTCATAGATCGTGTCTCGATGCCCCGAGGAGTCGCGATGAAGCGTGGAAAGCAAAGCTTGTATCTTCTCCCGCTTCTCTTCAGTTATATCCTTGTCAAGTTTGACCAGCACTTTATCGAAGTTGGCATACAACGTTACCAGGCCCTCTTCAGTATCTACCAGCCGGCCCAAACCTTTATATAATTCTTCTTTCCGTATCATCAAGATCACTCCTGTATGGCCAGATACCTGGAAGCGGTCAAAACCGCTTTCGATCCTTCTCCGGCGGCTATGATTATCTGTTTTTCCGGAACATCGGTAACATCTCCCGCGGCAAATACTCCCTTCACATTTGTTTCATTGCGGCAATTCACTTTTATTTCACCTTGATCATTTTTTTCTATATCCGCGGCAAAATCAGAGTTAGGTATGAGACCTATTTCAACAAAAACACCTTCAACGGCAAGTTCTCTTTCGCCTTCTTTATTACTTACGCTGATACCGCTAACAAACTTATCTCCCAAAACTCCGGTCACCCGGGTGTTGTTCATAACAATGACTTTCCCACTCTTTATGACCTTATCCCTCATCACAGCGTCCCCGCCCAGTTCAGGAGAAATGTTGACGATAAATATCTTTTTCGCGATCTTTATCAGTTGAAGAGCGGCGTCCAGAGCTGAGTTGCCGCCGCCGATAACAGCGACATCTTTTCCCGCGAAAAGAGGCCCGTCACAAGTAGCGCAATACGCGAGACCTTTATTTCTAAACTCTTTTTCACCGGGAACCCCCAACTCCTTCGACTGTTTCCCTGAAGCTATCACCACTGACTTGGCCGCGTATTCGGTCTTTGCTGTTTTGACCAGAACAATATCGCCCTCGCGGCTGAGTTCTCCGGCCGGTTCATTCTCCCTGATATCTATATTGTATTTTTTCATATGCTCTTCGAACTTAATAGTCAACTCGGCTCCGCTCACAAATTGATAACCTGTGTAATTTTCGATATCAGAACTCCATGCGGCCTGTCCGCCGATATCACCCGTGAGAACCAGGAAATTCAATCCTTTCCTCGCGGCATAAACCGCGCCGGTTATCCCGGCCGGGCCGGCTCCTATAATGATAAGATCAAACAAATTGTCCTGCATAGTGTTATAACCCCAGCGCCTGTGTTATTTTATCCTTATCAAATCCAACGATGATCTCCCCCTCAATGTCCAATACTGGAACCCCCATTTGATTCGATTTTTTCACCATTTCCCGGGTCTTTTCGGCATCCGTTGAAATATCTATGTTCTCAAATTCAATATTGTTATCCTCGAGAAACTTTTTAGCTCTTACGCAAAAAGGGCACGTTGGCGTTCCATAGACTTTTACATTTTTTCTCATAAGGCTCCCTTTAGATCATAACTTGTTTTTCAGGGTTCTGCAAAATGGCTCGTCCCGCAATGACGACGAAAACACGCATTTTGCAGCACTCTTATCATAACTTGTTTTTAAAAGCTATAAGCTTTTGGAGATGTTTTTTTTCCTGTTCTATCAACTGAACAAGCAGTTCCTGAGCGTTTGCAGGCACGATCATTTTCATTTCTTCGTAAAAAGTTATTGATTCTTCTTCAAATATGATACCAATATCTACGGCATCAATGTCCTTTGCTGTATTTTCAGCGATCGAAGAGGCGGTATGTTCTTTTGTGAAAACATGCCCGCCGGCAAGGGCATTCATATAGGCGAAGTATTCATCGGGGTATGCCCCTCTCGGCTCATATTCATGCACGGAATTCAATATCTTTTGAAAAGTCGTAATGTGCTCCTCTTCTTCTTCACTCAAGGCCTGAAATATATCTCTAACACTTTGATTTTTCGTTTTTTCGGCCATTTTTTTATAAAAATCTCGGCCGTTTATTTCGATCTGGATCCCTATCTCAACGATCTCACTTCCGGAAAAACTATCTCCCATGCTTTTCTCCTGTTTTTTTTCGGTAGATCTACGGCAATCATTTCGCCCCATCAATAATTTTCACAAAAAACCTCGAAATACGCTTGCGGATGAGCGCATGCCGGGCACTCAGCCGGCGCCTCGTTCCCTTCATGTATGTATCCGCAGTTGCGGCATTTCCATTTTATGGATGAGTCTTTTTTGAATACTGTGCCATTCTTGATATTTTTTGAAAGTTTTCTGTAACGCTTCTCATGCGCTTTTTCAACTTCGGCAATAGATCTAAATTGTTCCGCGATCTTTGGGAACCCTTCCTCATCGGCGATCTTGGCCGCCGCGGGATAAAGCACATCCCACTCTTCATGCTCGCCATTCGCGGCAGCTTCAAGATTTTCAACCGTCGTGCCGATAACACCCGCGGGATAAGCAGCCGTTATCTCGACATCGCCTCCTTCAAGTAGTTTAAAGAATTTCTTAGCGTGTTCCTTTTCATTATCAGCTATTTCTAAGAACAACGCTTCTATCTGCTTATACCCTTCTTTGTTGGCGACGCTCGCGAAATATGTATACCTGTTTCTCGCTTGTGACTCACCGGCGAAAGACGCTAACAGGTTTTTCTCTGTCTTTGTTCCCTTTATACATGCCATTTCGCTTCCTCCTTCACTATTTTTTCCACAACATATGAACCGTACAAAACTCTCTTATCTCGATTATATCCTCTTTGTTAACACAAAATTCCGCTCGCGGGCGCGTCCCCGGTTTCAATTCCGCGCGCAGAACTTTATCTGCTGTCAGGATCTCAATGAACTTTATGTAATGCTTGTCTTCCATGGGGTGCTCCGTGCCGCCTACCTGAACTTTTACGCAAATATCTTCGTCACAGCCGCAGGAACATTCCGGATTTTCCACAATGATCGGAACATGTTTCTCATGTCCTTCGTCTTCTGTCTTACCTTCAAGTTTATTCATCGGCTGTTCACAGCACACAAGAGCCGGCGCTCCTTCATGCGCTATTTCAACCACATTCCCGCATATTTCACAACGATATAATTCTCTCAGCTTTGTCATATTACCCCTCCCCCCCCTTTTTTTCTTACAACGCCCTAATTTACGACTTTCTCAAACTGGTCTTTTCCAACACCGCATTCAGGACAAACCCAGTCTTCCGGAAGATCTTGAAATGGTACATTATTATTTTCCGCCGGATCATAGACCCACT
>JAHJBY010000141.1 GCA_018813285.1 Candidatus Omnitrophota bacterium | reverse complement strand
GATGTGGGCCGTCTTGGCCTCGGTCAGGATGTCGGCGTCCTTGGAGGCCGGGGTGTCCTTGCCGCCCAGTTCCTCGGCGTACTTGTGGGCGTTGACCACCGCCGCGTCCTGCTCGGCCTTGCTGGCCACCCAGATCTTGTAGGGGCCCAGCGACTTGCCACCAGGGCCCATCATGTTGGTTGCTTCGAAGTCCCACGTGGCGCGGTTCTTCTGTCGCTCTTCGAGAGCCTTTACTAGGGGGCTGTCTTCGTCGTAGTTGCTCACCTTCGCCGTCCTCTCCTGCGGGGGGGTGCCCCCTTCGTCTTGCGATGGTCCGTGTGCTTCTCGAGCCACTCCCGGCACGCGTGATACAGGAACCACTGGCCGTCGGTGAGCTGCCGGAACGGTAGCCCGAAGAAGCGGTCTGGTCGCGGGATGATGCGCCCAGCACCGAAGCCGAGCGCAGCATCGTAACAGTGGCCGAGCGCGATGGCCTCGCTCGGATTCTCGTCTGCCCCCTTGCGCAGGGTCTGGACCCACGCCTTGAGGTCGGACATGGGCAGAACGGGAGAGATGACCGACAGAGCCTCGCTAACGTCTTTTGCTAGAGCACTGACCTCGTGCTCCAGCATCATCCCTACCTGCTCTGCATTGTCGAACGCCCTTCGTCCATCACGAAGGTGGGTGACTGCTGCCACGATGTGACACTCGACCGAGTCACCGTCGAGTGCCTCCATCATGTCGCGCGAATGGATGGCGTACACACGAAGCTTGAAACCAGCGACCTGGTAGTCGATATCCATCCATGGGCGCGGTGACCGTAGCAGCAGCCTGAACAGTCTCCCCGGGCCCACCTTTTCCGGGGGAAGGTTCACGTGCTACTCGAATGCGTTGGCTTCGCCGTGGTGCTCGAAGCTGACGGTGGTCGACTGACCCACGCCGGCCGAAAGCCGCACGTTGCGGATGAAGCCATCGTTCAGCATCATCTTGCCTGAGCCAAGTTGGATGCCGCAGGGGACGATCCAACATTCGAGCTCGGCCTTCTCGAAGTTGAACTCGAAGCCAGTCCGCGGCTGCGCGTTCTCGATGGTCGTGACGCGTTTCTTGGGGCTCGGGGTCTCACCCGCAAAGCCCTTCCGAAGCGTGAACACGTCCTGGTCGTTGTTCTCGATGTTGGTTTCGACGCTCGTAGATTCCTCGAGGAGTTTGCCTCCCAAGTACACCCAAGCGTTATCATAGATTTCGAGTGCCATAGCGTTGTCCTCAGTACGCCGTCGAGCTTTCTTCAATCAGGAAACACGCCCTGTTGTTGTGCTTGACGGCAATCGGTTGACTGCGTGCGCTGAGCCCATCGGTCAATCGCACGACTGCGAAGGTGTCCTTCATCTGCTGCTGGAAGGTCGGGTCGAGCACCGGGCCACCGGTGAAGTTGATGAGGTCGTCGATCACCTTGCTGTGCAGCCGAACAAGAGCGCTCGGATACTGGGTGTTGGGAAGCGGAGGCATTCCGCTCGCCGGGTCGTCCGCCACGAAGTCCTGCTTCGAGGTGAAGTAGCGGATGAACAGCGTCTCCCAGTAGTAGTCGATGGCCGATGGGATATGGCCCTCTCGCGCGCGGTAGTCGTTGAAGTTGCCGTTGAGCGACCGCGTCGTGATCGACCGCACGAAGTAGGCCTGTCCGTTCGACTTCCAATCGATGGGCGTCCCACCATTGTTGAGGTCGGCTCTGATCTCCGACTCGGTCGGCTTGTCAGCGGCCAAGTACGGCGGCGGGATCTGAAAGACCTCGCCCTCGTCCAATCCGTAGTCGGTCATGTTGGCACCGGGATGCGCGATTTCCTTTGCCCGGTGAGCCGCGGTGCAATGCGCCGCAATCATCATCGGGGTCCAGTCGTTGTTCTCTGCATGAAAGATCTTGCAGCGGACTGCGTTGACGTTGGCATTCGATGCCACCGCCGTAAGGTCGCCCTGCGTGCCGAGGGCCGCGAAGAACACCTGCTGGCCCTTGCCGTTGGCCGGAAGCGCCTGGTCGTTGATCATGGCCACGTGCTCGCCGATGCCACCGTCGGCCGGCGTCGGTGCGGTGGCCGCCAACCCCGGTGCTAGCGGGTTCGTCTTGCCGCTCACCTGGTAGTAGATCTCCTCGCCACGCAAGGCGTCGATGGCGTTGCCCATGTCGTCGTCGGTGGCGGCTGCAACGATTGCCGCTGCGGTGACCGTCAACGTGCATGGCACCGTGAACGATGCCCGAACGCTGTTGATCACCCACTCGTGCCGACGACCAGCGTTGACAGCGTCCACGCGGAGCTCGCCTGGATTGGCAGTCGCAACCGCTGTCATAGGCCAATCGAGTTGCTCGTTGATCTTGGCCACCGCGGCATCGCGCACGTCGCCGAAGGTGTCTCCGGTAGCGATAGGCACCTGGACTTCTTCGCCGATGCAGCTGATCTTGGCAGCTGAAGGCTTGGATGCCGGACCTACAGCAAAGGTGATGAGCCGCGATGCCGTTCCGGTACCCTCGGGGACCGCGATGGCGTGGATGGTCGCGCTCTTGTTGATGGAGACGTAGGACTTGTATCCGAGGTAGATCTCCGACTTGCGCCCGAAGCGTTGGATGCAATCGTCATCGCCGACGATGGCGCTTCCGAACGTGTCGACGGTCTCGGAACCAGTCGATGCCTTGTTGCCAAGAAGCACCACCTTGCGCTGCTTGCTCGGCGATGAACTCACACCCTGAGCGAATCGAATCTCCCGGATGATGCCGGGGATAGGATCAGCCGGGTCGTACCCGGTCAGTGGAAAACCAGCCATCAGTCAATCTCCGTCTTCTTGCTCTTCTTGACGGCCTTCACGAGCGGTACTCCCGCCCACATGGCCGTCTCTTCATCCATCGGTAGGAGGTCGCCTTTTCTGAGCAACCGCCTCACGTGCCAAGTCGCTGCTACTTTTTGACCACCGGGGATGACGTCACCCGGGGCGTTGCCGTTCATGGTGCGTCCGTAGTAGCGCCGGACACCTGCAAGACCCGCCACGTCATTCCACGCGCAGCGGCCCTCCACGGCTTTGATGAATGCTCTTTCGATATGCATGTCGGTTGCCCACCTTCTTACAGCATCTCTCCGGACTGCTTGACGATCCAGTCTGTGCCGTCGAACTCCACATCCAGAAACGCTCTTGCTCCAGCGCCAAATGTGACCAGCGTGCCACCGCCACCGCCGCCGTTGTCCACCTGATACGTGAACGCCTCCATGTCGAGGCGCGTGATGGTCATCTGGTCGCCCTCAGAGGCGTAGTCATCGCCGATGGTCAGCACCCTGGCAGCCGTCAGTGTCGCCAGGGGGAGAACCCGCCAACGCCCTTCTGAGATGGTGATGGTGGCGTCTGCGTCGGTGAGGTCGGCTCCTCTGGACACTGAACGAATCCTGATCCACTGGCCGATGCCACCTCCCATCGGCGTGATGATGTTGATCTGGTCAGCCGTCAATGACGAGCCCAGATACCAGGCGTAGTGTGCGTCTTCTTCGACGACGTAGGCGTACCGCGTAGCAGTCTGCGGGCCCGCTCGACTGGCGAGCTCCAGCACGTCGCTGTAGACAGTTGGAGACCAGCGTACGGTTGACATCAATCCACCTCGTCGTCCTCAGAGCCGTCCGGGTAGGGCAACACGCCCGACCGAACAGGCGTCGTGCTTTCCGTCGTGTCGCCAGTCTCCATGGTCATCTGGATGTCAGGCATGAGGTCGTTGGGCACATTCGGCAGATCGATGGGCCGGTCGACGTCGATGCGCTCCCAGACTTCGATGTGGGTCTTGCAGGTTGGATAGCCCCACTGCACAGCCCCATCGCCGCCGGTGCCCATGCGCTCGGGGACGCCCTCTGTGGTGCCGGGGTGCTTCCAGCTCATGCCGTACTCGGAGTTGCGGTAGCGCCATGCCATCATGCCCACCGAGCGGGCGATGGGGGTTCCCGGGGGGTCGCCGTTGTAGCCGTAGTCGTAGTGCCGCCCCCAGGTGATGGCGCGGGCGAAGATGGCCGCCACGTTGCCCAGAAGGCCTTCCCTTGCCGTCATACCCTGAGGGCTGACGAGCTCCTGGAAGATGTACTGGGCGAAGATGTCGCGGCGCCGGCAGTGCCGTAGAAGCGTGACCTGCTCCTCGTACTCTCGAGCACACCAGACGTACAGTGCCGGCAGGGACTGCCGGACGTAGATGGCGTTGGGGTCGTAGGGGAACACCGCAGCAGGGGCCAGGATGGTCGGCGAGCGCCCTTGCATGTTGCCCATCTTGGCGTTCATACCCCAGGTGAGCCAGAAGGCCAGGTAGTCGAGGATTCCACGCACCGTCGGGTCGACCAGCTCGGAGTTGAGCGTCCCCGCTGGGATTGGCTGGAGGAAACCACCGACGGCAGACTCGTTGGTCGGCATCAGCCCACAGGCCTCGGGTAGTCACGGT
>JAHJBY010000049.1 GCA_018813285.1 Candidatus Omnitrophota bacterium | reverse complement strand
CCAAACGGCATGATCTTTTGTATCGTTTGAGAAGCTCTATTTCTTAGAAGAACATCGCCCTTTGCCGGGGCATTCCCCTGTCCAGCAGTATGTGCAAAGTTTCTCTTTGGGCAGGCCGATAGCCGTTACCATATCATCAAGTGTCTGATATCGCAGGGTTGTAACGTTGAGATCTTTACGTATCCACTCCACCATTTTCTTATGTTTCGCTGACGTGTTATCAATATATTCAGACACGTCCTCAGGATCCCTGTCTTCAAGGTTCTTTATGGCTTTCCGTGCCGCCAGCTCACTGATGCTTCTGGTGGACAGACAGAATTTGCATGGGAACATAAGCGGCGGACAAGCGGCTCTTATGTGCACCTCTTTGGCGCCGTTCTCCCATAGTTTGTTCACCGTAAAATTCTTAAGCTGTGTCCCGCGCACAATAGAGTCTTCACATATGATTATGCGGTTGTTCTCGATTATTTCCTTGATCGGTATCAGTTTCATCGTGGCAATGAGATCCCTTGTCTCTTGAGACGGCGGGGTATAACTTCTACCATAACCGGGGGTATATTTGACAAGGGGCCGCCGGAAAGGTTTTTTAGATTCTATGGCATACCCCAACGCGTGCGCTATGCCGGAGTCCGGGATCCCGGCGACAATATCGACCTCTATATCCTTATCATGTTTAGCAAGAAAACTTCCGCATTTTTCCCTTACGATTTCCGTGTTTACCCCTTCATAATCCGATGCCGGAAATCCCGTATATATCCAAAGAAAGGAACATACCTGATTAATATCTCTTCCGGGTCTTTTCCGCGCCATGCCGGAGTCTGTCAGCAAAACAACTTCGCCCGGTTCAAGATATTTGTTTATCTTGAACCCATTGTTCGGAAACGCGCTAGTCTCGGCCGTTACAGCCCATACGCCGTCTTTTTCTCCGACTATAAGCGGCGTATATCCATACCTGTCCCTGGCGGCATAAATACCGTCTTCATTAAGCAACAAAAGAGAACAGGAACCCTCAATAACTTCGAACATCTTTTCGATGCCGCGGGCTATATCATCCCCCTGGCTCACAAGCTTCGCTATTAGTTCGGTTACGTTAACCGCGCCCCTTGAAACCTCACTGAAAGATATCCCTTTTTTTAAAAGATCCGAAACAAGTTTTCCTTTATTCTCGATCAGGCCGCTTGTTACTATGCAAAAAGGCCCGAGTCTTGAATTCAAGTATATAGGTTGTTCATTGCTGTCTGAAATTACACCTATACCCTTCCTGCCGGTCATTTTGCGGCGATCTTCGTAAAATTTGGATTTGAACTGCCCCTGGCTGATATTGTGTATCTGCCTCTGGAAATCATCGCCCAAGACAGCCATACCGCCGTACTCGGTGCCAAGATGAGAGTGATAATCTGTACCGTAAAATAATGCCTCCGTACAGTCAGTTTTAGAGATCGCACCAAATATGCCACTCATAGATCACTCCTATTTTTCATGGGGATCATCATTGAACTCCGGGGAAATACGAAGACAGTATATCACAAACTCCCAAAGCTGGTCAACTCGATATTTTCGCAATTTTTCGCATGTTTTCACACCGATATTTTCGCACCGATATTTTCGCAATCGCGGTTTCGATATGGTTTTTTATGCACTCCTGGGGTTGGATTAGAAACAGACGCAGAATACACAGGTTGCTAAAAATTACTGAAAACTTTATTATGCCTTAAATCTGCCTCAAACGCGGGATCCGTCACCGGCGTTTCTGTGTCAAAAATAAATATCTCTTTCTCCGTTTTTTATCTTTTCATAGGCTTCCATGAGGCGGGGATAAGCTTTCGGCATTTTGACCCGTATTTCCTCTATTTCCCGCTCTATAACTTTTTTGCCGGATGCTTTTGTAGTTTCGCCCGCAAAATCATCCAGCCACTCCCTGAAGGTGAGGATGGCGTTCAATTTGCAAAACTTCCCTTCTTCGCCTTTTTTCAGGAGTTCCATAATGCATTTACCGGTCCTGCCGCAGCGATAGCCCGCTGTGCAAAACGATGTTATGCTCCCTTTGGCGGCAAGTTCCCCGATCACTTCGTCAAGGCTTCTCGTGTCGCCCAGAAGGAATTGTTGCCGTTCATCATGCTGACCACCATCCTCTTTGCTGTATGCCCCGATCCCTATCCTTGTGGAAGCGTCTATCTGGGTGACCCCAAGCGGCATGGCTTCTCCTCTTATCGCGGCAGTCTCCCGGGCGGTAAGTATCATGCCTGTATGCGGCACAGCCAGCCTGATGACAGTAATGAGCTTCATGAAATCTTCATCTCTCACTTTGAATTTAGAATTGTAAGTAAGTGCGGAATTTTGGGCCGGCACAAACCGCGGAAAAGATATTGTGTGCGGCCCGACGCCGAAACGCCGTTCCAGTTCGATCGAATGATAAAGAAGCCCCATGGCCTCGAATTTCCAATCATAAAGCCCAAAAAGCGCGCCAATCCCGAAGTCGTCTATCCCGGCTTCAAACGCCCGGTGCATACAATATAGACGCCACTTGTAATCAGATTTTATAGTACCGGCCGGATGCACAGCCTGGTAAGTGTCATGGTGATATGTCTCCTGAAAAACCTGATACGTGCCTATGCCCGCCTTTTGAAGTTTCTTCAGGTCATTTATAGACATGGGAGACGCGTTCACATTAACACGGCGTATCCGACCCGTCCCTTTCTTTGTTTTTACCACGACAGAATATATCTCTTTGATACTCGATGCTATGTAATCCGCGTCTGTCTCAGGGTGTTCCCCGTAAACTACGATCAATCTTTTATGTCCTATTTTTCCCGCGAGCGCCATAACTTCGCTCCGGATCTCGCCAGGCGTCAGGACTTTTCTCTCGGCGGCGGCATTCTCACATCTAAAGCCGCAATACGCGCAGTTGTTAACGCATAAATTACCTAAATACAGCGGAGCGAAAGTAACGATCCTGTTATCGTACACTTTTTTCTTAACTTTGCCCGCAGTCTCCTTCATTTCTTCCCATAGGCTCTTATCGCTCACATTTAAAAGTACGGCGGTCTCATCCGGTGTCAATGTTTCAACCGCAAGTGACTTCTTAAGAATATCACGCACCTTTTTGGGATCTGTTTTTTGATTATCCCTGATCTTCTCCGCTATTTTCTGATCAGGGATAAAATCCTCTTTCTTCCCATCCATATATTTCGCGATCTCTTTCTTGATGACCCTTCCGTCCGTCCAAGAACGCGTATCTTTAATTGCCGAACTCATTTTCTCTCCTTCTCCGATTCTTTGAATGCTTTCAGCGCGTCCGGGAATGGTGAAAGCACACGCTCAAGCACACCCTCCAGATAAGAAATGCACACCCCGTAGTTGGTCATAGGAATGGATCTTTTGCCGGCAAGGCGTAATCTGGATAACATCTCACGCCTTGTGATCATGCATCCACCGCAATGTATTATGAGCTTATAACTTTCGAT
>JAHJBY010000006.1 GCA_018813285.1 Candidatus Omnitrophota bacterium | reverse complement strand
TTTACCCCTTCGGCGGACATGTCCCTTTCGACAACATTCTGCGTGGCAATACCGGCATGATCCGTACCAGGCAGCCATAATGTTTCATACCCCTGCATGCGTTTCCATCTTACCAGGATGTCCTGGATCGTATTATTGAGAGCGTGACCCATATGGAGAACACCGGTGATATTCGGCGGCGGTATAACTATGCTGTACGAAACCTTACCCGTTCCGGTTTCGGCATGAAATGATTTCTCGTCTTCCCAGCTTTTGTAGATCCTTTCTTCTATTTTCTTGGGGTCATATCTGGTAGGAATATCTCTCGTCATTTTCCGGCTTTCTTTCTCTTTTTTGTTTTATCGTCTTTTATGAATTTATATTCAACAGAATCGATAAGCGCTTTCCAGCTCGCTTCGATAATGTTCTCGGAGACACCCACGGTCCACCACGAATCGGTTTTGTCCTGAGACTGCACAAGAACACGCACTTTCGCCGCTGTCCCGGCTTTTTCATCCAGAACCCTCACGCTGAAATCAGACAAATGCATATCTCTAATGGCGGGATAACATTCCTGTAGTGACTTCCTGAGCGCCTTGTCAAGCGCGTGCACAGGCCCGTCACCAAGAGAAACAGTATGCATCGCCTTACCATTCGCCTCAACCTTTACCGTAGCCTCGGAAATGATATCCCCGTCCAACCGCTTCTCCACAATGACCCTGATGTCTTTTATTACAAAATGTTTTTTTTCTTTCTCAACGGCCCTGCGCATAAGCATCATCAGGGAAGCCTCAGCAAGTTCGAACTGATAACCGTTTTTTTCCATGTCCTGAACTTCGATCAGTATTTTGTTGGCTTTATCCGATTTTTTGTCTATCACAAGCCCCATTTCTTTAGCTTTCGCCATAATGCTGGATTTTCCTGACAATTCTGATATCAACATGCGTCGTCTATTGCCTACTATAACAGGATCGACATGTTCATAAGATCTGCGATTTTTTAATATTGCGTTGACATGGACACCGGCCTTATGCGCGAACGCGCTGTTGCCAACATAAGGTTGAGAATCCTGGTGTCTCATGTTAGAGGTCTCCGCGACATATCTCGACGCTTCTGTCAGCTCTTTGAGCGCAAAATCAGACAGACAATCGTATCCAAGTTTAAACCTTAAAGTCGGGATGATCGAAACAAGATTGGCATTGCCACATCGTTCACCATATCCATTGAATGTTCCCTGGACCTGCACGCAACCCGCCTGCACCGCGGCAATAGAATTGGCAACCGCCATTTCCGCGTCATTATGCGTGTGTATTCCCAAGCGTGCGTTCAGTTCTTCTCCAACCTCTTCGACGATCTCAAACACCCTGCTTGTAACACACCCGCCGTTAGTATCGCAAAGAATAATAGCCTCGGCGCCGGCCTCGGAAGCTGCTTTCAGGGTACTCAGGGCATACTCCGGGTTTTCTTCGTATCCGTCAAAAAAATGTTCCGCGTCAAACATGACATGCCGTCCCTGCTTTTTGAGGAAACCCACGGAATCGCTTATCATCTTGAGGTTCTCTTTCAAAGAAGTCCTGAGCACTGCTTTGACATGCAGGTCCCAGCTCTTACCAAAGATAGTTACGTATTTCGTTTCGGCAGCAAGCAACCCCTTGAGAATTACGTCCGAAGACGCTTTCGCGTTAACACGCCTGGTGCTTCCAAAAGCGACAAGTTTTGACGTTTTAAGCTTCAAGGATTTAGCGGCCGCTACGAAAAACTCATCTTCTTTTGGATTGGCCCCCGGCCATCCACCTTCGATATAGTCGACGCCGAGTTCGTCAAGTTTTCCAGCTATGAGCATTTTGTCCTTGACGGAAAAAGATATCCCCTCAAACTGCGCGCCGTCCCGCAACGTCGTATCATACATTTGTATTTTTTTCATGTCTCGCCTGCCGTTTTGTCGCGGACGTACGCTATCGCCCGCTTTTTTTCAGGTTCATTTCTTTTTATTTAAACCAAAAGCTTTATGGGTTACCCTTACAGCCGCCTCAGCGTCTTTCTTCCTGATCACGCAGGATATCTTTATCTCGCTGGTGGAGATCATATCAATGTTTATCTTTTCTGAAGCAAGCGCACCGAACATCTTGGCCGCGACGCCGGAATGGCTGCGCATTCCAACCCCGACAACAGACAACTTGGCGACGTCTTTGTCAAACTTTACGTCTATAGCCCCGATCTTTTTATTGGCCTCTTTAACGACTTCCTGCGTCCTTTTTAGATCAGAAGCATGAACCGTAAAAGATATGTCGGTACGCCTCGTCCTGGAAACGTTTTGTATGATCATGTCCACGTTAATGTTTGCCTTGGCCAGACATGCAAACAACCGGCTCGCTTCACCCGGTTTATCCGGAACGTCGCACACGGTAACTTTTGCCTCATCTTTATTTACGGTTACCCCGCGAACCAGTACATCTTCCATTTTCTTAACCTCCTTGCATATCATTGTCCCTTGCTCATCGCAAAAACTCGCCCTTACATGTATGGGTATATTGAATTTACTCGCAACCTCAATGCTTCTCGCCTGCATCACCTGAGCTCCAAGAGAAGCAAACTCGAGCATCTCATCATAACTTATGTTTTCCAGCTTGCGCGCGTTCTTTACTGTCCGGGGATCAGCCGTATAAACACCCTTAACGTCCGTATATATCTCACAGACTTCCGCACTGAGAACCTTGGCTAATGCCACTGCCGTTACATCTGAACCACCGCGTCCGAGGGTCGTTATTTCCTGATCGGGATCCGTTCCCTGAAAACCGGCCACAATCACTATTCGCCCTTTTGCGAACTGTTCCTTGATCCTTTTAGTAGATATGTCCAGGATCCTGGCTTTAGTATGCGAAGAATCCGTTATAATACCCACCTGGGCACCCGTGAAGGATATCGCCTCCTCACCTATTTCATGAAGCGCCATCGCCAGAAGCGCCACGGAAACCTGTTCTCCGGTCGACATTAGCATATCCAGTTCACGTTCCACCGGATCGCTGCTGATCTCAGCAGCCAGATTTAACAGAGCGTCTGTCGTTTTACCAAGGGCCGACACCACAACGGCTACATCGTATCCACGATCTTTACATTCTTTTACCCGTTTTGCTACATGCTTTATTTTTCCCGGGTCGGCTACGCTGGTCCCTCCGTATTTCTGCACAATTATTCTCTTTTTAGCCATATCTTTTTTTCTATTTCCTTTTCCCCAAAAAAAATTTCATCAGTTCATGTCCGTGTCGTATTTTCATACTACCGGCTTTCGCCGAGTTTTCAGTAAAAACCACAACATCATCAGCATCAATACCCTTACCGGCTATCGCGAAGGGCACCGGGTCAGCCGTATGGGTCCTGAGTTTAACGGGTGTAGGGTGATCCGGCAACACAAGCACCCGGAAATCACACTTATCCGTAAGTTCTTTGATGATAGGTCCGGCGATCTTACTGTCAAGATTCTCAATAGCCGTTATCTTCGCCCGAATATCACCGTTATGCCCTGCCTCATCCGGCGCCTCCACATGAATGAACACCATATCGTTCCTCTTAAGTACGTCAAGCGCGGCGACTGCTTTTCCTTCATAATTCGTATCGTAATATCCCGTTGCTCCCGGAACATCCACAACCTCAAGACCGAGTATCTTTCCCATGCCCTTGAGAAGATCCACAGCCGAGATTATGCCACCGGTAATACCGAACTCATCCTTGAACGTCGGAATGCTCGGTTTTTTTCCCTGTCCCCACAACCATATCATGTTGGCCGGGTTTTGGCCGAGATCCACTCGAACCTTGTTAACATCGGTTTCCTCTAACACCTTGCGTGATCTCTCCATAATATCCGCTAATTCTTTGTCTTTTGGCAGATGTTTCTCAATAGATTGATCAAGGATGTTATGCGGCGGACAACACGCGATCTTCTTAAGCCGATCTGCTTCTTCTGACGACGCACAGGTGACCACTAATAAATTGCGATAACTGCATCCCGCGTAAAAACGGAATTTTTCGCTTCCGATTTTGCGATTTAACAGATCAACCAGAACCAACGTCTCTTTGGTGCTGATATGTCCGGCACTGTAGTCGATCATTTTTCCATCTGAAACCGTAACGGTATTGAACCTAAAAGCAACGCTGTTCTCATCGAGTTCTATACCAAGATTGGCCGCTTCCAGGGAACCTCGCCCGCAATAATATTTTGCCGGGTCATATCCCAAAATCGAAAGATTTGCCACATCACTGGCCGGTGTCATCCCTTTCGGCACGTTCATTACCGTGCCAACCACACCTCGTCGAGCGATCGTGTCCATATTCGGAATATCGGCAGCTTCCATGCAAGTGCGTCCGCCCAGCTCTTCGATCGGAAGACCGGCCATGCCATCTGGAACAAGAATCACATACTTCATAGCTAAAGTCCCGCCTCCTTGATAACATCATCTATATCCGCGTTAACTACAACCGGATGCTCAAGACATTTTATCGCCCTGTCCGGATCTTTCAAACCATGCCCGGTCAATATGCACACGATATCTTTCCTTTTTCTTTCTCTTGAATTGTCCGGGAAATATCCATCCTGTGCTTTTTTCATTATGCCGGCAACACTGGTAGCTGAAGCAGGCTCTACAAAAACACCGACTCGCTCCGCCAAAAACTTATACGCCTCTATTATTTCCTCGTCAGTGACTTTTTCGATCAAACCGCCTGATTCATCTCGCGCATTTTCGGCTTGTTCCCAACTAGCCGGATTCCCAATTTTAATTGCTGTCGCTATAGTCTCAGGATCCTTTATCACCCTCTTTTCAACAATAGGTGCTGATCCCGCAGCCTGGAATCCCAGCATCACGGGAAGCCGGCAAATGTTCCCCTTTTCTTTGTATTCTTTGTACCCCTTCCAATACGCGGTAATGTTCCCCGCGTTACCAACAGGCAGGGCATGGTAGAAAGGCGCATGTCCCAGTTTATCACAGATCTCGAAAGATCCCGTTTTCTGCCCTTCGATCCTGTAGGGATTCACTGAGTTAACCAGCGTAACCGGATATTTTTCGCTCATCTCACGTACTATCTCCAATGCTTGGTCAAAATTCCCCCTGATCGCTATTACTTTCGCCCCGTGTATCAACGCCTGTGCCAATTTGCCAAGCGCAATGGCTCCTTCCGGAATGATCACTATGCATTTTATATTTGACCTTGCCGCATAAGCTGCCGCCGAAGCTGAAGTGTTCCCGGTTGAAGCGCATACTACGGCATTCGCCCCCTCTTCTACAGCTTTGGATACAGCCATTGTCATTCCCCGATCCTTAAAACTGCCCGTCGGGTTGAGTCCTTCGCATTTCAACCACACGTCATATCCGGGCCCTATTTTCTCGGCGATAGGGTCGGCTTTTATAAGCGGTGTGTCGCCTTCCTCCAATGTTATTATCGGCGTCTTGCCTGTCACCGGCAAATACCGCTTATATCGCTCAATAACTCCCACTTTTCCTCCCCGCCTGAGTAACGGCAGTATTACATTTCAACCCGGATGACCATTGTTTTATCCATCACAAAATCCATTTTGTCGATCGCCTCGATCGCTTTCCTCATATTGCCCTCACAAGCTTTATGGGTCAACATTATCACCGGAACGGTCTCGCCTACCTTCCTTTCCTCCTGAGACATACTGGCAATACTTATGTCGTTCTCCGAAAGAACGGACGATATTCCGGAAAGGACACCCGGTTTATCTATAACGGAAAATCTGAGATAGTACGGCAAAATGAGTTCCTTTATGTTGACAATGTCTGACGTTACGAAATCATGAGGTAATTCTCCGGGAACAGAATGTTCTTTACCGCAACAGACTACATGCTTCGCGATTTCAACAATATCGCTCATAACCGAGCTCGCCGTGGGATCCGCGCCGGCCCCCTTTCCGTAAAAAAGCGATTCACCGACAAAATCACCTTTTATGTATACAGCATTGTTTTCTCCGTTGACACCCGCCAAAAGATGACGCGACGGGATCAGGGTCGGGTGAACTCTTAATTGCAGACCCTTCCGGGTATTTTTTGCGATCGCCAGAAGTTTTATGCTGTATCCCCATTCTTCCGCATAGCGAATATCCTGAGGGGTTATAGCTTCGATACCTTCGGTATAAATATCATCAGGGATCACGCTGACACCGAAACCCAGGAGTGAAAGAATAGTCAATTTATGCGCTGAATCCCTACCGCTGATATCCATCCGTGGATCACTTTCGGCAAAACCCTTCTTTTGCGCAATGGAGAGCGCCTTATCGAACGAATGATCATGTTTAGCCATCATGGTAAGCACAAAATTAGTGGTGCCGTTCAGAATGCCATAAATAATCTCAAGGTTGTTAGATACAAAACTCTCACGAATAACGCGTATTACAGGTATGCCGCCTCCGACACTGGCTTCAAAACCGACAAATACGCTATTTTTAGAAGCTACCGTGAATATTTCCTTCCAGTGCTCCGAAAGAAGCGCCTTATTGGCTGTTACGACATGTTTTCGATTAGTCAAAGCCGCGAGGACTATCTCCTTCGCCGGGTAAACCCCACCTATGAGCTCAACGACTATGTCGATCTCTTTATCCCCGATGATCGCATCAGCACTGGTAGTTTTGATAAGGTTGTCAATACCGATAATATTTTTAAGAACGCTCGCGTTCGTGTCGCAAACACTTCTTATCACCGGAAGCACCCCTGTCCTTTCCGCGATAAGCCCGCCATTCTTTATAACCGAATCAATGACCCCGATGCCGATCGTCCCGGCTCCTATCAAACCTATGTTGATTGATCGCATAACGGCTCCTGTTTAGTATTGCGTATCGAGTATCGCGTATTGTGTATTCATGAACACACGACACATGTACTCCTGACCCTGGCCCTCTGCCCCTTTTTTCTTGCCTCTCGCCTCTATCCTCACGCCTTAACGACTATGGGCTATCGACCATTGACTATTTTGCCCCGAGACTATTAATACCTGGTCGGGATGGCCGGATTCGAACCGGCGGCCCCTTGTCCCCCAGACAAGTACGCTATCCAGACTGCGCCACATCCCGACATGGAACCCGCGAATTAAGATCGACGGGCCCTTTTACTTTTCGTCTCTAATCTTCATCTTTCGGATCGCGCGTCATCAATTCTTCGACAGCCGAACGCGGATCCTTGTTTTGATATATGATCTCGTATACCTTCCGTGTTATAGGCATATCCACGGAATATGTTGCCGCGAGTTCATATGCCGATCGGGAAGTAGCAACACCTTCGACTACCTTTTCCGTTTCACGCAAGACTTCCTCCGGCTTTCTTCCTTTTCCTATTTCGGCACCAAACCAGCGGTTCCTGCTATGCGGACTCATGCATGTGGTTGCCAGGTCTCCGATCCCCGACAGTCCGCTGAATGTCTCTTTTCTGGCTCCGGCGGCAACACCCAGCCTGATGATCTCCGCTAATCCTCTTGTCAAAAGCGCCGCTTTCGTATTGGTCCCGAAGCCCATGCCGTCGGAAACACCCGCGGCGATAGCGATCACATTTTTCAAAGCACCACCCAGTTCCACACCAATAACATCGCTTGCAGTATACACACGGAAACTCTTTGTGTTAAATAATTTTTGAACTTTTTTATTCCACCCATGTTCAGCCGCGAAAACTACAGTAGTAGGAAATTTTTTCGCCACTTCAAGAGAAATGCTGGGACCCGACAAGACCCCTATCGGCACCTTCGGGAAAATCCCTGATAACATTTCCGAGGGCCTCTCAAGCGTTATATTCTCGATCCCTTTGGTCGCGCTGATAATACAGCCGAATTTAGCCCCTGAAAACCGCTCCGCGACCTCCCGCAAATACTCACATGGAGCCACAAAAAGAGCAACATCGGCTCCAATAACCTCCGCCTCATCCGCGGTTATCTTTAAACCCTCGGGAATTTTTATCCCCTTCAAAAACTTTACA
The DNA here is from genome assembly GCA_018813285.1 of Candidatus Omnitrophota bacterium. Taxonomy (GTDB): domain Bacteria; phylum Omnitrophota; class Gorgyraeia; order Tantalellales; family Tantalellaceae; genus JAHJBY01. The sequence goes on along the minus strand of JAHJBY010000006.1, from coordinate 37,884 downwards.
TTTTCTCGGTTTTTCTTTAAAAATTCGGCATATTCAGGGGAATAACTCCATAAAACCGTATCCACACCTCCGGAATACAAGGACATTGCCAGAGCCGTCCCCCATCCACCATCACCTATAACAGCTACTTTGCTCATGATAATGTCCAAAGTTTAACATATATAATATTGTGAGTCAATATAATAGGTCGGGGATGCGTTTCTAACGGCAAATCGTGATGAAAATCCTTTAATGAGGTGAATTCTTTAACTCCCAAGTATGTGCGCCCTGCCGGGCGCACATAAAAAAAATCGGGGACAGAATACGTCTGTCCCCGACTCCGGAACGGCTACACACCATTCCTCTTCTTGGAGGTAAATTGGTTATTATTTGTGTTTCAATAACTCGCACATTGACAGTTGGCACTTGATCAACCCAAGCTTAACCAAAGCCACAACCACCATGGCAAAGTGTATTAAATTTTCTCCGTGTTCGACATGCATGATCTGCCTCTATCCTTGTTTGACCCGCGTCATATGAACTCTCAATGAATTTGCGTACAGAATTTTCATGACGGTCAAACCGTTAACAACAAAAAATTCACCAATAACCTTACATACGATCTTCACATCCCCCGTACAAGAATCCATATGACGAAGAACATAGCAATTTTTCACGCTGCTCTTGCGATGCTGATTTGCAGTCAACCATCTTTGGATATTTTCTCCGGGCGAAAATCTTTGGCATGATTTTACAAAATATTTGCACGTCCACTTTTTCGTAACACGCATTTGTCTGCGGTCTTCGATCTCCTCGATCGAAACCTCTTTTTTCCGAGGCCGCGTCCCATCCACTGTTTTGTAAACCAATTCCTTCATTTCGGCACCTCAAATTATCGACTTTTTAAAAGTTCTTACAAAGATCACCATACAACATAGCTTTCTGTGCATCTAACAAGTTCAATTATACAGGAATTTAGAACTAAATCAAGGGACTTTTTCTGACTTTTTTATTGTTTACAGAATCTTTTTTTCTTCCCCGAGGATAAGGCGTCTTATGTTTGATCTGTGGCCGAAAACTCCCACAATACATAGGACCGCACAGAAGACTATGAAATAGAAGTTTTCCCCGGCAATAACGGCAAATATCGGAAGCGAGGTCGCGGCAATGATCGATGCAAGTGAGACATATTTCGTAACACTGAAAACTATTACCCAAACTATAAAAGACGCGAGTAACAGCCACGGGGATAATCCCGCCATGACACCGGCAGTCGTGGCAACACCTTTGCCTCCCTTAAAACGCAGGAATGCAGTCCATACGTGGCCGGCAATAACCGCCGCGCCAAGAAAAATGTAGAGAAAAGAATATTCAGTCACCGTAGGTGAAATTTTCGCAAGGATTATCGGGATCAGTGTAACCGCAGCCAAACCTTTCAAAAAATCCAGCAAAAGAACTATGATCCCGGGTATCTTTCCCACAGTCCTGAAAACATTGGTAGCCCCCACATTGCCGCTTCCATATTCCCTGATGTCTATCTTTTTTAAGAGTTTGCCGAAAACATAAGCGGTCGGAATGGAACCTAAAAAATACGCGGCAATAAGCCCACCCGTAAAATACATCATTACCTCTTCCCCTTTCTTGACCGTTTCAATTTGATCTTTATCGCTATTCCTTTCAATGACAAATTATCTCTGAGCACATTTTCAATAAAATTGAGATGCGCCGAAAGAACTGCCTGTGGATCATTTATAAAATAGCTGAACTCTATCGGCCGGCATGAGGTTTGCGTTATGTATAAAAAGTTTGGCCTCTTCTTTCTACGCGGGATCGGCACGCGCGAAGGATCATTTTCCTTGAACAACCCGTTTAATAGAGGCGTTGGCGTCTTGAGATCTAAATTCGCGTTAAGCACCCTGGCAACCGAAAGGCTTTTAAGAACACCTTTGCCGGATGCGGCTGAGGTGAACAACATGGGGAAAATTCTGAGACGCGGGGAAGCGTAAACAATCTGCCTCTCATATTCTTCCGCCGTAACACCATCCACTTCCCTGGCGAGATCCCATTTGTTAACAAGCACAAGACACGCCTTTCCGTTTTCCTCGATAAAATCCAGTATCCCGGAATCGTCATTGGTCATACCATCTGCCGCGTCAAGTAGCAGCATTACCACATCAGCTCTTTTGATGGACTCCTTTGAGCGCATTATGCTGAAAGTATCCACTACACTTTTTATCTTCCGTTTGTGACGAATACCCGCGGTATCAACCAGAATATACTCATCACCGTCATAAGTGAACTCGGAATCTATGGAATCCCTCGTGGTCCCCGGGATGCTACTTACAATAACACGTTCTTTTTTGAGGAGATAATTAACAAATGAGGATTTCCCAACGTTCGGCCTTCCAACTACCGCGATCTTCATGGCCTCCGGTTCACTTTCCCTGGAATGTTTCAATAGACTAACCGATGAGGCGATAATCCGTTTTTTTAGATCTTTAAAACCCTTGCCGTGGAGACATGAAATGCTGGTCGGATCGCCAAAACCGAGAGCATAAAATTCAACTGCCTCATTCTCGAATTTCTTATTATCAGCTTTGTTCACCGCAAGAATGACTGTCTGGCCGGATTTTCTCAATACTTCCGCTACCTGACGATCAGCCGGCATAATACCGTCGATAGCATCCGTAACCATGATCACAAGGGAGGCTTCTTCTACTGCCCTGTATATCTGTTTCTTAACCTTGCCTGAAATTTCGTCTATATCACCCGGCAGATATCCACCTGTATCGACTATTTTGAAGCGATGGTCATTTATGTTCACCACGGCGGAAACCCTGTCACGCGTTGTGCCGGACTCCTCTATTACAACCGCTTTTCTGCGCCCGAGCAGATGATTAAATAAGGAGGACTTCCCAACATTGGGTCTGCCGACGATACATACAGATGGAATGATATCAATGTGCTTTTTCATTTACCTGCTTCGCGCCTATTCTAAGATAATCCAGACCGGAGATCACGGTGAATACAACAGCTATATTCCACATCCAACTGGAATAATGAAAACGCAGTAGCACCAATATGATCGTCGACATCTGAAAAACAGTGGTAAGCTTACCCAGCACCGTAGGCTTGATATCTATTTTTCCCGCCAAAAGATATATGACGAGCGCGCCGATAAGTATGATGACGTCCCTGCTGATAACCACAAGCGGAACATATGTGGGCATTTTCAAGTATTCCGGGAGCCCGGTCACTATGCTTAAACAGATAAACGCGCTACCTACAAGAAGTTTATCGGCTATCGGATCTAAAACAGCCCCAAAGCGAGTTTTCTCATTCCGCGTTCTCGCTATATACCCGTCCAACCCATCAGTTATCGCGGCGACAAGAAATATTACGAACGCGATATCGAGCCGATGATACAGTATGGACAATATGAACACCGGAACGAATACTATCCTGGTTATAGTTAATCTGTTTGCCCAGTTCATCTTTCACCGTGCCTGACATTTAAATGTTTCAGTCTAATCCCCCTCGCTAAGAAGGCGCATTCTTCGGATAGGCCAGTGGATCACAAATGCTTTTCCAGCCATATTCTTATCCGGAACAAACCCCCAGTATCTGGAATCCATGGAGTTCGCGCTGTTATCACCAAGTACATAAAAATGGCCTTCGGGAACCGTTATAACCTCGTCCTCCATACCGTATTTGCCCCGGTTATAATAAAAGAGCTTGTTCATCGGGCTGCCTTCTATCTTTCGGCCGTCTATAAAAATACTCCCGTCTTTGATCTCTATTTTTTGTCCCCCGCAGGCAATGAAACGTTTAACAAGATATTTTTTCTTTTCTATCGGCGACAGAAAAACGACAATATCTCCTGTCTCCGGATCCCGCACGGGAGGTAACGAAAGATCTGTAAAAGGTATTTTAGCCCCGTATATAAACTTGCTGACAAATATCCTGTCCCCGGGTTTTAGTGTCGGATACATTGAATTCGATGGAATTTTGAACGGCTGAACAATGAATGTTCGGATAAACAAAGCCAACACGGCCGCTATCAATATCGGTTTTATCCATTCCTCCCACCAGTATCGCCATTTGCCGGATGAAAACTTCATGCCACCCTCATAGCTTTCAAGAAGGCTTCTTTCGGAACATCAACATTGCCTATTCTTCTCATTTTTTTCTTCCCTTCTTTTTGTTTGTCCCACAATTTTCTTTTCCGTGTTATATCTCCGCCGTAGCACTTACTTGTTACGTTCTTCTTCAACGCCGCAACCGTCTCTCGCGCAATGATAGCTCCCCCGATGGCGGCCTGTATAGCTATTTTAAAAAGATGTTTGGGAATGGTTTCTTTGAGTTTTTTGGCCAATTCCATCCCTCTTTCACGCGCCCTTTCCCTGTGTACTATGGATGAAAGCGCGTCACATAGCTCGGAATTTATTAATATCTCCAATTTTACTATGTCGGCTTTTCTATATCCTGTAAAATCATAATCCAACGAACCATAGCCTTGAGTTGACGATTTTATTTTGTCATAAAAATCTATAACTATCTCAGCTAACGGCATATTGTATGTTAACTGCACTCTTGTGGGATCCAGATATTTCGTGCTCACAAACTCCCCTCTTTTGCCTTCACATAACTTCATAAGCGTGCCGAGTGAAACACTCGGCGCGAATATGTTGCAATAAACGAACGGCTCCTCCACGTATTCTATCTTTTCTCTGTCGGGATATTTTGTTGGGTTATCTATATCGTAAATTTTTCCGCTGGTTAGCTTTATCTTATAATTCACACTTGGTGATGTTAAAATAAGATCCAGGTCAAACTCCCTTTCCAGGCGCTCCTGGATTATCTCCATATGCAAAAGTCCGAGAAAACCGCACCTGAAACCGAAACCGAGCGCGGCTGAAGTATCGGCTTCATAAAGGAATGATGAGTCTTGAAGCCTGAGTTTTTCCATTGCGTCTTTGAGTTCTACATAATTCTCGTTCGAAACGGGATAGATGCCGCTAAAGACCATAGGTTTCACTTGTTTATAACCGGGTAGCGGTTTCTCAGCCGGAACTTTGGCATCGGTGATTGTATCACCGATCTTTACCTCGCTCGCATCCTTGATGTTACAGATTATGTAACCGACTTCTCCACAGTTCAATTCATCGACAACCATTTCCTCCGGGGTGAAAATACCGACTTCTTTCACCTCGTACTGCCTTCCGCTGTTCATCATTCCCACTTGTATGCCGGCTTTGATATGCCCGTTCACTATCCGGACATACACTATAACCCCGCGGTAAACGTCATAGGATGAATCAAATATCAACGCCTGCAGGGGTTCCCTCCGACTGCCCACAGGATGAGGTACGCGCGCAATCACGGCCTCCAGTATTTCTTGAATGCCTATACCATCCTTCGCGCTGGCCAGGATAATATCATTTTCATCAGCGCCCAGAACATCTATCATTTGGAGTTTAATATCATCTATCCTCGCGCGCGCGAGGTCAATTTTGTTAATAATCGGAATAATCACCAGATCATGTTCAAGCGCGAGATAAAAATTGGCAATCGTCTGGGCCTCGACCCCCTGAACGGCATCGACAAGGATCAGCGCCCCTTCGCAGGCGGCAATAGATTTTGACACCTCATATGTAAAATCAACATGTCCGGGCGTATCGATCAAATTAAGATAATACACTTCACCGTCTTGCGCTTTATATTCTATTTTCACCGCGCTGGATTTTATGGTGATCCCGCGTTCCCTTTCCAGGTCCATAGTGTCCAGGAACTGGTCGCGAAAATCCCTTCTCACCACAGCATCCGTAGCCTGAATGATCCTGTCGGCCAGTGTGGATTTACCGTGGTCAATATGCGCGATAATGCAAAAATTTCTTATTCGGTCTATTTTTTTCATTGTCTACATTACGGAGAACGCGTATTTTTTGCCGAACTCAATATATTTTAGTGACTGTTTTACAGAAGGAGTCTCACTATAAATCCTGAGTTTCGGCTCTGTTCCTGACAGTCTGATAAGCAGCCATGTCCCATCCTTACAGCTGAACTTAAACCCATCCGAATCATTCAACTCCACAACCTCTTTATTCATAACTTTTTTAAGAGGATTTTTCTTTAATCCACTAGTAATCTTTTTTCGTTTTGACCTCGGAAAAAGAACGTCCTCTCTTTCATACACATAGTTGCCGTATTTTTTGTTAAGCTCCGCGACAATATTCTTGAGTGGTTTTTTCTCGGAAATGACAAGCTCCATCATAAGAAGAGCGGAAAGAAACCCGTCTCTTTCCGGTATATAGTTCTTGAAACCTATGCCGCCGGTCTCTTCACCTCCAAGCAGGATATTGTTTTTATACATCAGATCACATATGTACTTGAACCCAACAGGCGTCTCGTATATCTTTAAACCGTACTCCCTGCACATCTTATTGATCAAACCTGTTCCACAAACGGTTTGGATGACGCCGCCGCGCATTTTTCGGTTCTCTACGAGATGTTTAAGTAAAAGCGCCATAACTTTATGGCCGGTTAAGATCGCGCCGCGCGCGTCAACAATGGCAACACGGTCCGCGTCCCCGTCTGTGGCCACGCCAAGATCATACTTTCCTTTTTTTACGCGGCAAATAAGCTCCTTCAGGTGTTTCACGTTGGGCTCAGGTGCCCTGCCGTGAAAACCCGGGTTCCTCTCCGCGTACATATAATCGACTTTTATACCGGTGTTTTTCAGGATCTCCCCAAGATATGTACCGCCAGCGCCGTTCATTGAGTCGACAAGAACTTTTAGTTTTCCTTTTTTTAATTTTTTCATGTCAGCGTACTTCTTTATAAAATCCAGTTGCGGGCTTATGATGTCTTTAACTATCACTTTGCCTTTACCAACAGCTTCTTCAAGCGGCATGTCTTTGACAGATTTTTTGTAAAGACGTGCTTCGATCGCGTCAATTATGTCGCTTCCCGCCGAACCACCGAAGTACCCTTTATATTTCACACCATTGTACGCCGGGGGATTGTGACTGGCCGTGATCATCACTCCACCGGTCAGCTTGTACTTCTTTATGTAATAGCTCACTGCCGGTGTGGGGCACGGTTCATCAGATAAAACGGTCTTAATTCCGTTCGCGGCCAGAACACGGGCAGTTATCTCGGCATATTTGTCCGAAAGAAAACGCGTGTCATAACCCACCACTATCTTTCGTTTTCGGTAGATCGGGTCTTTCTTAGATCTGAGGAAATCCGCAATGGCCTGCGCCACTATCGCGACATTCTCAAAAGTGAAATCCTCGCTTATTATCGCTCTCCATCCATCCGTTCCAAATTCGATCTTTCCCATCTTTACCTCCTGCCGGGTTTGAAATAGTATCGATCACCCTCTTAATTCTTTGATAGCTTTCTTATAATTATCCTGGCCAAAAACAGAAGTGCCGGTCACCAGCACATTCGCGCCGGATGAAACCGCGATACGCGCGGTCCCGGCGTTTATGCCCCCATCAACCTGTATGAGGCCATTAAATTTTTTTCGTATTTCTTTAACTTTTTCCATCTGGTCAGCCATAAAAGATTGGCCGCCAAACCCGGGCTCAACTGTCATAACGAGCACCAGATCTACCATTCCCAGGATCGCGTCCAAACTCGAAACATCTGTTCCGGGTTTTATGGACACACCGGTCTTTTTCCCGTGGCTCTTTATTTTAGCCACGATCGCTTTCGGATTCTCGCAAGCCTCCATATGGAACGTGATCATATCGGCTCCGGCGTCAATGAACGGAACCACGTACTCCTCAGGGTTATCGACCATTAGATGCACATCAAAAAAAAGTTTCGTTACAGGCCTGATGGCCGCCACAACAAGAGGTCCTATCGTAATATTAGGCACGAACAAACCATCCATCACGTCAATATGGACCCAGTCGGCGCCTCCCGTCTCTATCGCTTTTATTTCCTCTCCGAGCCTGCTAAAATCCGCCGACAAAATACTCGGCGCGATTATCACTTTTTTTTCGACCATGTTCATATCCCCTCTGTTAGATCATTGGCAGTAATGTATACACGATCTATGTCTCCCGCCGTGATCATGCCGATCACTTTATCACCCGCAATGACCGGCATAGCACCGGTACCATGAAGCTGCATAAGTTTCCGGACTTCATGCAAAGGCGTATTCACTCTTATCGCCGGTATATCCGTGCGCATTATTTCGCTGACACCGGCTTCAGAGTTCTTCACATGCAGGCCGCGAATAAAGTCCTTTTTTGTTAGAAAACCCACCAAATGCCCGCTTTCCATTACGGGAAAATCTTCCTGATGAGAGTGCAACACGAACTCTAACACTTGCCCCAGATGAGTCTCCGGTGAAACAGAAATAAAATCGTCCGGCAGGATATCTTTAATGGTGTAACCCCTTATTGTCTCGCTGACATTCACCTGTAAACCCTCGTTGGAGGCCGCGGTATAAACGAACACCGCTATTATCAGAAGGAAGATATTTCCATGGACTATACCGATATACGCGAAAAAAAGAGCGAAAACATGCCCCAGCCTAACGGCAATATTCGTCGCCTTCCTGCGGCTCATGCGATAAGATAGAAGTGCCCGGAGCACTCTTCCGCCATCCATGGGAAAAGCCGGCAACATGTTAAAAGCCGCCAGTACGAGATTAAGCCAGTATATGTACGCGATCACGCTGAACCCGCCGGCAAACCGGGCTTTGCCAGTCATCGCCAGAAGCGGGTACATTAACGTATCGTTCCCGAGAAGCATGCGCAGAGGTAGATAGAATATTAAAAGTATTAGAATATTCGACATCGGGCCAGCCAGACTTATTACCAGTTCCTGGAACGGTTTCCCTGGCTCATCGGACATAGAAGCAACACCGCCTATCGGCAGAAGCATTATTTTTTTCACCTTTATCCCGAAATGCATAGCGGCAAGTGAATGGCAAAGTTCGTGAATGGTCACACAAACAAAAATGCCAAGTATCAGCACTACCCCGTTTGGGCCGGACGTAACAAAAAAGAACAATAGAAAAAGGAGAAATGTTATATGCACCCTTATGTCTATGTCAAAGATCCTGGTCAATTTAAATGAACTTCTCATAATGCACCGAGTGCTTTTTTCATCTGATTCTTGTCTTTCAAGCTCGTTTTACCAACCACGGCCAGATTTATCAATTGCGTTTTGAATATTCTTTCACAAGCTTTTTTAATATCATCTCCTGTGATACGATCAACTTCCTCCAAAATAGACTCCGGCGATGGGATGTTCCCGTCAAGCATAAGCCTGTCTCCAAACCACATCATCCGGGCCGACGTATTCTCAAGCGCCAGCTGGAACTGCCCTTTAACAAATTCTTTTGTCCTGGAAAGTTCGCCCCCGGTCGCCCCTGCATCCCTGATTTTGCGAAGCTCGTCCAGTATAGCCACCACCGCCTTCAGGGCCTTTTTATTATCCACACCGGCATGTATCACGAACTCCCCCACATCACGGTGGCGTTTATAAGCGGAGCCGATATCATAACATAACCCGTGTTTTTCACGCAGTTCTTCGAACAATCTTGAAGACATGTTACCGCCAAGAATAACACTCATCAATTTCATCGCAAACCGTTCCCGCATATTTTTAGCGACGGCATAAAACCCCATCGCCAGATGCGTCTGGTTCGTATCTCCCTGGGAAAACCTGGCACGGAAGCATTTCTGACCCATATTCGGGGTCTCGAATGACGCTTTTTTGCGGCGCGTGCCCTTGAATAAATTTGACGCGTATTCGATAACGGTTTCCGGGGCAAGTTTGCCGGAGGCGATCACAGCCATGTTAGCCGGGTGATAATTATTCTCCTTGAACTTGATGATATCGTTTCTTTTAAAACTTTTGACAGTCGCAATAGTCCCCGTAAGCGGGCGCCCAAGGGCATTCGCGGGCCACATGGTCCCGCAAAGTATCTCCATAACCCGCTCAGCCGGTTGGTCCTTGTACATTTTTATTTCTTCCAGCACAACAAGTTTTTCTCGATCTATATCTTCTTTGTCGAACCTGGCGTTAAAAACCATATCCGTCAAAATATCCAGCCCTAATTTAAGGCGATGTGAGGGAACCTTAACCATGTAACATGTGGCCTCATCCGCGGTGAACCCGTTCAGGGATCCGCCGACGCCCTCAACAGATTCTTTGAGCTCGCGGGCGCTTCGCATCCATGTCCCTTTGAAAAGCATATGCTCAACAAGGTGGCTAATGCCGCTCTCGCGGGCTGACTCATATCGCCCGCCCACTCCTATCCATATCCCCAGTGAAACAGAGTTCATATGAGGCATGGGGGAAGCTATGATCTTGAGCCCATTATTGAGCTGATGTTTTTTATACATATTCTCCGCCGTTTTCTCGCGCGTCCAGATAGCCCTGAAGTATTATCTGCGCGGCAAGTTTATCGATCGCCTCTTTCCTTTTTTTGCGGGAAACATCCGCTGACAGCATAACACGTTCGGCCTCTTTAGTGCTCAAGCGTTCATCCCATAACACTACAGGAATGCAGGTTGCGTCCTTTACCCTCCCGGCGAATCTGCGGCTATCACACGCACGTTCGCCAGAAGTGCCATCCATGTTTATCGGCAAACCAATGACTATTTTTCCCACATCATCTTTTTCGGCGGCGAGATGTATCTCTTCTACGGCCTTCCGGTCATTTAGCCTCTCGATGTATCCTCTCGCCTGGGCTAACATGCCGATCTCATCACTAACAGCAACACCGATCCTCTTCGTTCCCACATCCAGAGCCATTACCCGCTTCTTCATGTTTTCCCGCCCTCATTGGCTTTCAGTTCTCAGTTTTCAGTTATCACCCCATGCACGGCCCTTGCAATAGATTTGGTAAACTTCCCTACATCCTTGATCATCTTCTTTTTGCTACCCATGTTTTTTTCTATTACATTGATTATCGCCGAACCCACTATCACCCCGTCGGCAAACTGTGCCATCTCCGCCGCATGCCGGGGTTTGGATATGCCAAACCCTACACAAACAGGCATAGAAGTCACTTTTTTAAATTTTTTTACATTATCGCTTATTTTGTCTGAAAAAGTTTTTCGCGCCCCGGTAACACCTGTCAACGAAACATAATACACGAACCCCCGTGACCTGGCGGCGATCTTCTTGAACCTGTCTATCGGAGTAGTCGGCGCGGATAAAAGTATTACTGAAAAATCCTGTTTGGCGCCTTCTTTTATTAACATGCCGGCCTCTTCCAGCGGAAGATCGGGTACAATAACACCATCAGCTCCGTATTTTAAGGAGTCAGCCACAAAACGTTCTATTCCATAACTTAAAATGACATTAAAATACGTCATAAAAACAAACGGCACACAAATAGAACCTCTCAGTTCCTTCACCATGTTCATGATCTTCTTGACGGAACACCCGCCCGATAACGATCTGTCGCCAGCTCTCTGGATAGTCGGTCCGTCAGCAAGCGGATCCGAAAAAGGGATCCCGATCTCGATGATATCCGCTCCGGCGTCAGCTATCGCCCCGATTATCTCCTTTGAGACAGCCATATCCGGGTCTCCAGCCGTTACATACGGTATAAACGCCTTCTTACCTTCTTCCCTCAATCTCTTAAACGCCTGATCGATCCGATTCATTATCTCTCCGTCTTTTCTTCCATGTACTATGTATCCTTTCAACTCCCCGGGCTGAAGCCCAGGGTTTCCAAGTATGGATTCATACTGAGGCGGCTCATATACATCTCCGCCGTAAACGGCGGGGTTCAGCCTGTCCTGCCTGTCCCGCGAAGTCCCGAGCGGAGCGAGGGGCGCGATAGCTAAGGGCGCCGCCTGATGTATCAACGATCCGACTTTTGGTCATCGACTACTCTCATATTCCCTTATGATATCCAAGTCTTTGTCGCCGCGCCCTGACAGAGAGACCACGATGATATCTTTTTTCCTTGTTCTTTCCGCCAGTTTTTTCAAGTACGCTATCGCATGCGCTGATTCAAGCGCCGGAATAATCCCTTCCGTTTCGCACAGAAGTTTTACCCCGCCGATCGCCTCGGCATCAGTGATCGACACATATCCCGCCCGACCCGTGTCTCTGTAGTACCCGTGTTCCGGACCGACCCCGGGATAATCCAACCCGGCGGATATCGAATGCGCCAGCTGCACCTGTCCGTCTTTATCCTCCAACAGAAGACTTTTACTGCCGTGCAAAACACCGGTTCGCCCTTTACTAAGAGGCGCGGAGTGATGTCCGCTATTAATGCCAAGCCCCGCGGCTTCGACGCCGATAAACTTCACACTCTTATCTTTATAAAATGGGTGGAACAGACCAATTGCATTGCTTCCTCCCCCGACACAAGCAAGAAGATAATCCGGTAATCTGTGCTCTTTTTTGAGAACATCCCTGCGCGCCTCTTTCCCTATAACAGACTGAAAATCCCTTACCATCATCGGATAAGGATGCGGGCCAACAACGGATCCGATAACATAATGTGTATTTCCTACATTGGTCACCCAATCTCTGATCGCTTCGTTTGTCGCGTCTTTCAACGTACGGGAACCCGATTTCACCGGGATAACCGTCGCCCCTAAAAGTTTCATGCGAAACACATTAAGGCTCTGCCGGCGAACATCTTCTGTACCCATATACACATCGCATTTAAGACCGAATAACGCGGCAACGGTGGCGGTAGCTACTCCATGCTGTCCGGCTCCCGTTTCAGCTATCAGCCTTTTCTTGCCCATTTTAACCGCAAGAAGGGCTTGCCCAATCGTATTGTTGATCTTGTGAGCACCGGTATGAAGCAGATCTTCTCTTTTCAGGTATATTCGCGCCCCCCCAAGCTTTTCGGTAAGCGCGCGCGCGAAATAAAGCGGAGTAGGCCGTCCGGCATACTTTTTTAAGTATGAAGACAGAAGCCGCCTGAACTCCCAAGTCTTGCATACCTTATTGTAAGCTGATGTTAGTTCCCCAACGGCCGGCATCAATGTTTCAGGAATAAACCTTCCTCCATACGGCCCGAAGTATCCCTTATTATCAGGTACTTTTCGCGTTTTTCGCATTTAGAATAAACTCCTTGATTTTGTCCTTGTCCTTTTTTCCCACGGATCTTTCCACACCGCTTGCGGCGTCCACGCCATAAGGCGAGAGCACCCTTATCGCATCGGCGACATTTTCCGGCTTAAGGCCTCCTGCTATAAAAAAAGGTTTGCCGCCTTCTACTTCGCCTAAAACATCCCAGTCAAACCGGATCCCCGTACCGCCCATCATTTTCGGATGATATGTATCGAAAAGATAGTAATCCGCATCGTCATATTCATCCGGCGGGATTCCCATAATTCTGTCCTTCACCTTGAATGTTTTGATGATTTTAACATCCGATCCACTCGCTTTTAATATCTTCCGGAGGCGGCGGCAAAACTCCGGGCTTTCATCCCCATGCAGCTGAACATGATCCAGAAGGCATAACTTCACATTCTCTTTCACTTCTTCCAGGGTGTGATCCTTAAAAAGGCCCACCTTGCCTACATCCGCGGGAAGCACCTGCACGATCTTTTTCACTTCGCCGGGGACAATAAATCTGGGAGATTCGTCAGCAAAAAGAAATCCCACCAGATCGGCGCCGTACGCGCGGGCCAGAAGCGCGTCTTCAGCATTTGTTAATCCGCAAATTTTTACTTTTGTCATTTTTCCCGCGATCCTTCACGCTCCATAAAAACACCCGATATCATTCTCCCATCAACTCTCTGACTTTCTGACCGATATTCGTCGCCCGCATGAACGTTTCACCTATTAAAACGGCATTAACCCCCAGACTTTTTAGGAGCATCACCTGTTCATAAGTCTCTATCCCGCTTTCAGAAACTATTACCTTGTTTTCCGGGATCAGCCTTATGAGACGCTCCGTCTTTGAAAAATCGACTCTAAAAGTCGATAGATCCCGATTATTTATGCCGATGATGGCGGCATGGCTTTTTAATGCCTTCTCCAATTCTTCCTCGTTGTGGACTTCCACCAGACAGTCCAGCCCTATCCCACGGGCAATAGCGAGGTAATCCGTCAGTTCCTCCTGCGTCAGTATGCGCGCGATCAAAAGTATCGCGTCCGCTCCGATCACCGCGGATTCATATAGTTGGTATTCGTCTATTATAAAATCTTTACGCAAAACCGGAACGCTCACCCTCTCTTTCACCATCTTGACATATTCCAGTTTGCCATCGAAAAATCTCTCGTCGGTCACGACACTTATCGCGCTTGCCCCGGCCGCCTGATATGACCAGGCTATCTGTACCGGATCAAAATCCCCGCGGATTATCCCTTTTGAAGGTGAGCTTTTCTTGATCTCACCAATGAGGTTAATGTGTCCTCTTCGAGATATGTTCCGTTTGAATACTCCATGGCTTTCGACCAAAACAGTTTTCTCACGAAGCGCGTTCAAGTCGAGCTTTGCCCGTTTAGCATCCACTTCTTCCCGTTTTTTTTGTATGATCTTGCCGAGGATCATGTTTCACCTTCCGAATTGGTTATTTCTATGAGCCGTTCCAGCGCACGACAAGCCATACCGGAAGTTATAGACACAAGCGCCTTTTTAGTTCCTTCTTTAAAATCACCGGCGCATCCCGCGGCCACAAGCGCCATGCCGGCGTTCGCGAGAACAATATCCAATGCCGTGCTTTTTTCCCCATTCAAAACCGACCTCATCATCACAGCATTCTTTTTCGCGTCCCCACCTTCGATATCCGCTTTTTTCACCGTATCTATTCCGAAAATTTCGGGAGTAACATCATATGATTTGACCCGTCCATCTTTCAACTCGCTCACTTTAGTGCGTCCCGTTATCGAAACTTCGTCAAATCCGTTTTCTCCATGCACAACATATGCCCTTTTCACCCCAAGCTTTCCCAAAACTTCGGCCATCGTCTCCGTAAGATCAGTATCATAGACCCCCATGACCTGGCACGTCGCCCCGGCAGGGTTCGATAATGGACCGAGCAAATTAAATATCGTCCGTGTCCCGATCTCTTTGCGCGGCCCGGCGGCATACTTCATCGCCTTATGAAATAACGGCGCGAAAAGAAACCCGATATTAGCGTCGTTAATACATTTTTCCACAACCGCGACCGGCGCGTCGACCTTAACCCCCAAAGCTTCCAGCACGTCTGCCGAACCGCAGCGTCCGGAAGACGCGCGATTACCGTGTTTAGCCACCTTGACGCCGCAACCCGCGGCGACAAAGCTCGCCGCGGTAGAAATGTTAAATGTTTCCTTACCGGTGCCGCCTGTTCCACACGTATCCAGTATTACATCGCCGGCTGATCCGGCGTTTATTTTTACCGCTTTTTCCCTCATCACTTTGGCCGCTCCGGTGATCTCATCGACAGTTTCCCCTTTCATATGTAACCCGGCAAGAAACGCCCCGACCTGCGCCAGAGTGGCATCGCCGCTCATGATCTCGTTAAAGACCGATCGTGTTTCATCTTCTGTGAGATTTTTTAAACCGGTTATTTTTCTGATCGCGTTTTTTATGTGTCGAGTAGACATGATTTTTCCTGAATAAAGTTCTCTATAAGCTTTTTACCCTCCACCGTCAGGATAGATTCCGGGTGGAACTGAACGCCATATACCGGCATCTCTCTGTGCCGCAAACCCATCACTTCATTAGCATCTGTCCAGGCCGTAAGTTCCATAGGTTCTTTCAGCGTATCCGGAGCAACAACAAGCGAATGATATCTTGTCGCCACAAAAGGGCACGAGAGCCCGGCAAATATACTATTGCCGTCGTGGTATATGTTACTCACCTTTCCATGCATTATACGATCGCTCCTCACTACGGACGCCCCGAACACTTCGGCTATGCATTGATGCCCCAGGCATACGCCCAGTATCGGTACCTTGCCGGCGAATTCCCTTATTACATCTTTCGAGACACAGGCATCATCCGGTCTGCCAGGGCCGGGTGATATAATAATTGCGTCCGGGGAAAGGGCTTTTATGTCATCAATCTTGATCTTATCATTGCGGTATACTTTTACTTCCGCGCCTAATTCACCCACGTATTGAACCAGATTGTATGTAAATGAATCGTAGTTGTCGACAACCAGTATCATTTAAGCCCCTTTTCCGCGAACTCGATCGCCCTTATCAAGGCCATGGCCTTGTTCAAAGTCTCGTGATATTCTTTCTCCGGTTCGGAATCAAGCACTATGCCAGCCCCTGCCTGAATATGCGCGGTATCCCCGGAGAAAACGATCGTTCGTATAGTAATACACAAGTCGATATTGCCTGAAAATCCTATATACCCCGCGCATCCGGCATAGGGCCCCCGGCGTGTGTTCTCAAATTTGTCGACGAGTTCCATGGCCTTCACCTTTGGAGCGCCGGTAACCGTCCCGGCCGGAAAAGTGGCCCTTATCAAATCAAAGATGTTCTTATCATCCCGGAGTTTGCCGACAACATCACTGACGATATGCATCACATGTGAATATTTTTCTACGCGCATAACTTCTCGAGGTTTCACGGTGGAATAATCACATACCCGGCCGATATCATTCCGGCCCAAGTCAAGAAGCATTATATGTTCAGCCCTTTCTTTGGGATCGGCCAGCAGTTCCTTTTCAAGTAGCATGTCTTCCGCCGCGTCTTTTCCGCGTTTCCGCGTACCGGCTATCGGCCGCACTTCAACCACCTCGTCTTCGCAGCGCACAAGTATCTCCGGTGAAGATCCAACTATACGGTACCGTCCGAACTTCAGGTAAAACATATACGGTGATGGGTTAACCGACCTTAACGCCCTGTATATTGAAAACGCGTCCGCCCTTGTCTTTCGCTTGAGCCTCTGGGAAAGCACCACCTGGATTATGTCGCCCGCACGGATGTGCTCTTTCGCCGCTTCGACTATTTTTGAAAATCCTTCTTCCGTAAAATTCGACTCTATTTCGAAAGTTTCGGTACCGGACTTTTTCTGCTTCGGCGCCGTTGTGGGTTTTTTTAATTTTTTTATAATCCTGTCGATCTTAGCGCAGGCCTCGTCATAAAGAGCGGCAGGATCGCCGTCGATCATCGCGTTGGAAACAACCTTTATCTTGTGATCCACATGATCGAACATCAAAATAGTATCCGTCAGAACAAACTGCATGTCCGGCATATCCAGTTCTTCGGGATTGTTATCCGGAATGTCTTCAAAAAATCTTACCATATCGTATCCCATGTATCCGACAAGTCCGCCGCAAAATCTCGGAAGGCCTTTGGTGCCGACAAATTTGAATCCGTCCATGATGGTCTTAATTTCTTCCATAGGATCCGTTTTTGTCACATACGTATCTACCGAATTCCCTTTTCTGATGGTTATTTTGTCTTTCTTGCTTTCTATGACCATGGACGGATTGCTTCCCATGAACGAATACCTCCCAAGACGCTCCGCTTCCTCTACGGATTCAAGCAGATACGAAAATTCACCCTCGTCGATTTTGAGGAACGCGGATAACGGCGTATCAAAATCCGCAAACGCCTCGCTATGAACAGGAATAACGTTGCCCTTCTTGCTTAATTCTATGAACTGTTGTTTGTCCGGATAATACATCGTAACTAGTACACTTCCTTCGGGTCAAAAACGCGCTCACTCACAACGGTCAGTCCGCCGTTTTCATCCACTTTTCTGTAATAACAACTGAAATACCCCTCGTGACACGCCGCACGCGTCTGTTCCACTTTGAAAAGCACGGAATTATCCGCACAATCCACAAATACATCTTTAACCAGTTGTACGCACCCTGAGCGCTCACCCTTCACCATAACGCGGGCTTTTGACCTGCGAAAAACATAGATCTTCTTTTCATCCATGGTCTTCTCAAGGGCTTCCTTGTTCATGTAGCAAAGCGTCAAGACTTGCCCGGTAGCGCTGTCCTGTACTATCGCCGGTATGAGGCCTTTGTCATCAAAATTTAGATTATCTATAAATTCCATAACTTCTCCACGCGCTCTGCGCTTAGCGTATTGCGTACACAATCACCCATCACATATTGTCTCTCGATTATAGGCGCACCTCTATCCCCTGCGCGCCGAGATATTTTTTTACTTCCGCGATAGAGAATTCTCGAAAATGAAAAATAGACGCGGCCAGCGCGGCATCCGCTTTCCCTTTCGTAAGCGCTTCAACAAAATGCTCCAGGGTACCGCATCCGCCTGAAGCGATCACAGGTATACCAACGGCCTCCGAAACAGCCCGCGTAAGTTCGACATCAAACCCGTCTTTTGTACCGTCACGATCCATGCTCGTAAGAAGTATTTCCCCCGCTCCCAGTTTTTCGGCCTGTTTGGCCCACTCGAGAACATCAATACCGGTTGCCTCACGTCCTCCTCGCACATAAACTTCCCACTCATTGTCCTTTCTTCGTTTTGCGTCAATTGCGACTACAATACATTGAGAACCAAACCTTCCGGCGGCTTCCCTGATAAAATCAGGTCTGACAACAGCGGCAGAATTTATCGATATCTTATCGCACCCGGCGTTCAAAAGATCCCTTATGTCGTCGTTGGAAGAGATCCCGCCGCCGACGGTAAACGGCATAAACACCTGTTCGGCGACCTTTTTCACGAGATCCACCATTGTCTTCCGCGCCTCATGAGTGGCCGTGATATCAAGAAAAACCAATTCATCCGCGCCTTCATCGTCATAGGTTTTCGCGTTCTCAACCGGATCACCGGCGTCCTTTAGATCCACAAAATTCACACCTTTTACCACCCTGCCGTCCGCGACATCAAGACAAGGTATTACCCTCTTTGCCAACACTGATAGCCTCCTCGTTACTGCGCGCTTAGCGCCAATTTGTATTGCGTATTGCGCCGTGCGCATTCAAAGCTATAAGAGCACATGAGCACATGTGCTCTTATTTATATCCTCTATCCTATCGTCTTAAGATATTTTATGGCTTCTAAAAGATCCAATGTGCCTTCATAGACCGCTTTTCCAACAATAACACCATATAATTTTTCTTCATTCAATCCCGCCAACATTTTTATATCATCAAACGTTGATACCCCGCCCGCGATAATGATCTTGCTATTACCTGCAATATCCAATATTTTTTTAACCCATTCTTTTTCTATCCCCATAAGCGTTCCATCTCTCATTACGTTGGTAAATATCAGGGTCGAGACACCGCATTCAACCATCTCCGCAGCAGTCTCATCTACCCATAACATGGCGGAATATTTCCAGCCATCCGACACAACAACTTTCCCCATCGCATCAATACTTACAGCTATCTTATTACCGAATTCCTTAACAAGTTTTTTTATAAAATCGGGGTCTTTGTACGCCCTGGTACCAATTATCACTCTCATCACGCCTTTGTCTATCATTCGTCTGACGGAATCCAGATTCCGCAGACCCCCTCCTGACTGAACGGGAACTTTTACGGCCTTGCATATATCTCCGATTATATCAGCATTCTTAGGCGCTCCCGCCCTTGCGCCATCAAGATCAACAACATGGATCCACTCCGCACCTTGCTGTTCCCATTTTTTCGCGACCTTAACAGGATCGTCAGAATAATGCGTTTTTTTATCGTATTTCCCCTGAAAAAGCCTGACCACTTTTCCACCGATTATATCTATTGCCGGTATTATCTTCATAGTTCCACAAAATTCCTTAAAACATCCAGCCCATTCTTTTGTGACCTCTCAGGGTGAAATTGAACCGCAAAAATATTCTCTTTCCAAACCGCTGACGCGTAATTCACACCATATTCAGTTTTTCCGACAGTAAATTCCGGCTCACTGCTATCGCAATAGAAAGAATGAACAAAATAAAAATAACTTCCGTCTTTTACGCCTTTGAACAACGGACACACATCCCCGGACAGTTCAACGGTATTCCACCCTATTTGCGGAACCTTAAGGCCCGGTCCACCCGGAAAAATGTTTACCGATCCTTTTATCAAACCAAAACAATCAGTGCCTCCTCCTTCGGCACTCCGGTCAAAAAGAAGCTGAAGCCCCAGACATATCCCAAGAAACAGTTTGCCGCCGCCTATCTCATTCAAAAGCGGCTCGATCAGCCTTTTCCTGGAAAACCCGGCAAGCGCGTCTTTTGACGATCCAACGCCGGGTAGCACTATCTTATCCACGGATCTAAGCGCCTCCGGAGTATCGCATATTTTTACGTCCTCCCCAAGATAGCGAAAAGCATTATACACGCTTCTCAAATTGCCTGATCCGTGATCAATGATCCCTATCATAATTTATTTTTGGGGCGAAATATTTTTCGCCCCTACCATTTTTAGTTTTTAGTTTCTGGTTTTTAGAGTACCTATTAAGCTCCGAAAACTAACAACTATTTTGACCCTTGTCCCGCCTGTCCCGCCTGTCCCGCCTGTCCCGAGCGAAGCCGAGGGGAGCGAAGCCGAGGGGAGCGAAGCCGAGGGGAGCGAAGCCGAGGGATGACCCGACGTTTCATGGCGGGGGAACCCCGCCCCTCGTATTCACAATTCGCTATTACAATATCCCCTTACTGGACGGCACTTCTCCCGCCCTTCTTGGATCGATCCTGGTCGCCTTATCCAATGCGATACCCAGCGTTTTAAAAACCGCTTCAAGGTAATGATGCATATCGGCGTCACGAGTGCCCAGCACTTCAACGTGAAGGTTCATGCAGAGTTTTTTCGCAAAACTCTCAAGAAAATCTTTCGCGTAATGTATCGAGTAGCCTTCTTCGTCCCTTATGTCTTCCGAAGACCCGTCTCTTTTATCCACAAACCTGAACGCAAACCGGTTAGAAAGATCTATTGTAACCTTCGCGCCCGCGTTATCCATCGGGATCTCCACCGATGCCATCCTCACAACACCTTTTTCGTCACCAAGCGCCTGCTTGAAGGCTTCGCCCATGGCAATACCCACATCCTCGTTAAGGTGGTGATTATCCACATGTGTATCCCCGGTTGCTTTTAACTTGAGATCGAAATACCCGTGATACGCAAAAAGGGTCAGCATGTGATCGAGAAAGCCTATTGAAGTGACAATATCGGTCTCTCCCGTTCCGTCAATATTAAGTAACGGAATGCTTATTTCGGTTTCCTTCGATTTTCTCGTGTAACTGGTCTTCCTTTTCGCGGTGGCACTTTTTGTCTTACCAAATATTTTTCTAAACAATCCCATCATTTTCTCCTATCCTTCACATCGCGCTTTAATTGATTCCCAGTGTTTATCCAGTTTCTCCAATTCCGCAAGTTCCCGCACCCAACCGGCTGAATCGAGCAGCGCCTTGCGGGAATATGAGATCACATGCGAGCTCTTAACAAAACTTCGCAGATTGAGCCCGGAAAAATACCGTGCCGTTCCTCCGGTGGGAAGCACATGGCTGGGCCCGGCGACATAATCTCCCAACGCAACAGGAGAGTATTCACCTAAGAATATCGCGCCCGCGTTAACAATGTTCTTTATCAATCTCCTCGGAGACCTGACCATCAACTGCAGGTGCTCCGGCGCTATCATGTTTGAAACATTCACGGCTTCTTCAAGATTTTTCACTTTTATAAGACAACCCTTTATCGAATCATCACTATGAAAAGCGTTAAAAATCTTCCTGGAAGGTGTCACCAAAACCGCAAGGCCCTTGTGATGCTCGTTCTGGGCCAATAGATCCTTCTTGATATATTCAACATTGGCGGAATGATTAGCAATGATCAACACCTCACTCGGACCGGCCATCATGTCGATATCACAATACCCGAATACCTGCCGTTTCGCCTCGGTCACATATTCGTTACCGGGCCCTACGATCTTATCGACTTTCGGAATAGTACGTGTTCCGAAAGCCAGAGCCGCTATGGCCTGCGCTCCTCCGATCTTATATATTTCATCGACCTTCAATAGGTTCGCCATAACAAGTATATGTGGATCTATAGTCCTGTATTTGTTCGGCGGCGAAAGTAAAACTATCCTTTTAACACCGGCTATTTTAGCCGGCAAAACGGTCATATAAACACTTGAGACCAAAGGCGCCGTGCCGCTTGGCACGTATATCCCCACCTGCTCGATCGGCCCAAACTTTTCGCCCAGTTCTATCCCCGATTCATGCTTAATGGTCCAGGAACGCGGGGTCTGATTCTTGTAGAACTTGTTTATGTTCCGAATGATCTTTTTGAGCGTTATCACAAGCTCGGGTTTTATATCCTGATACGCGCCGCTAATCTCCGCCTCGGTAACACGCAGGTCTTTGCGAGTAAGGTCAACTCTGTCGAACTTTTTAGTGTACCATATCAGCGCGTCATCACCATCCGCCTTGACGTTCTCGATTATACCCGCGACTTTTTTCTGCAGCCGTTTTCTACCCTGCTCGTGCCTGTTAACAAGATTTTTAAATTTCTCGCTGCCTACCGTAATCCTCTTCATATGATGTCCCCCGCTTCTTTCACCATGCGTTTGGCCTCGGACAGCGCGTGTTTTAATCCGTCCGGGTTTTTCCCGCCGGCTTGGGCAAAGGTCTCGTTACCTCCACCGCCGCCTTCGATATTATCGACAACACCGTTCACAATATTCCTCGCGCTGAGCCCTTTCTCCGCAAGATCGGAGGTTACGGAACAGAACAAGGACACTTTTCCGTCCATGCTGCTTCCCATTACTATCACGCCGGACCCTATTTTCTTTCCGGCATGGATCATAACCTTTCTAAGCACGGACATATCCACGTTCGGAAGAACGTCAGACACATATTTCACCGCCCCGATCATCTCGGCGCTATCCAATAGCCCATTGATCCTGGTCTTAACTTCGTTAAAAATATCGTCCGCCGCTGTTTTCTGGCGCCGTTTCATGGCCTTGGTGACATATTCTTCAGTTTTTGCGAAAACGGGCATGATGATAGTCCCGTAATCATGCACAATACCGATATCAACATCTGCCGCTCGCCGCCCAAGAAAACTTCTGGTTGCCTTAAGCGCTTCCGGGATGCCTTCGACTTTTTCCCCCACATCATCCCTGTCCGCGGGATCGACGAAAAAGTCCTCGAATTCCTTCAGAAACTTTTCCATACGCGTCCTTAGCCAGTTCACGGCATCGGAACCCGTCAGGGCCTCGATACGTCTTATCCCGCTTGCGATAGAACTTTCGGACATGATCTTAAATATGCTTATTTCCGAAGTATTATCCACGTGTATCCCGCCGCAAAGTTCTCGCGACACATTGCCGACTGACACCATTTTGACTGTTTCACCGTATTTTTCTCCAAAAAACGATAACGCTCCTTTTTCTTTGGCCGCAGAGAGCGACATGGTCTCTTTACAAACAGAAATATTTTCTGAGATCCAACCGTTAACAATGTCCTCAATTCTTCCGAGCTCCCGATCCGTCACTTTTCGCGTATGTGTAAAATCAAACCTGAGATGGTGTCCATCCACCAGCGATCCCGACTGCTTGACCTCCCCGCCAAGAACTTGCCTGAGCGCCGCCTGAAGAAGATGTGTCGCGGTATGGTTCATGGCCGTTCTCTTCTTTCGTCCTGCGTCCGGAGAAAGAATCACTTTGTCTTTCTTCCTAAAACACCCACCTTCTACACTAACCTCCAATACTTTACGCCCGCCGGCTTGACAGGTATCCACAACATTCATTAAGGCGCCTTTTTTCGTGATGGTACCGGAATCCCCTACCTGGCCGCCCTGGGCAACATAAAATTCGCCGCTTTGCGGCGAGAGTACCACTTCAGCTATTTCGCCTCTACTCACCTCGTCTGCCGGTTTACCATCTTTTAAAATGAATAAGATCTCGGCCATAAGCGGAAGGTCGCTCGATGTCTCAGGGACCGGAACATCCTTGAATAAGTCCGGCTTAAAAATGCATGTCTTATCGATATTGCTACCCCTGCGAGATTGTTCCTTTCTGCCATCCATCAGGACGCGGAAACCGGCGTGATCCAATTTAACCCCCATCGGAGCTGTCTTCTCTTCGATCGCGTCCAGGGGAAGGCCGTAAGTATCCACCAGTTTAAAAATGTCTTCACCCTTCATCTCCCGCGCCCCGGCAGAAAGCATATCATCCAGAACCGGCATGGCTGAATTTAAAGTATCGTTAAATTTTTCTTCTTCCGCCTTGACGATCGCGCTTATGTGCTCCCTTTTCTCTCCAAGGCCGGGATATGCTTCCCGCATAAGGTCCGTCACCACAGGCACCACTTTGTAGAGAAACGGCTTATTCCGGGCGTTCTTCAGATACGCACGCCTTATGAGCTTTCTGATCACATACCCCTGCTTCTCATTAGACGGCCAGACCCCGTCCGCTATGGCAAAAACCACGGCCCTGAGATGATCGGCAACCAGATATATATCCTTCAAAGGGATATCACCGGAGGCATCACCTATTTCTCTTTTTATACAAGCCGTAAGAGGTTTAAACAGATCCGTCTCAAAGTTCGTGGATACTCCCTGCGTCACCTGAGCAATGCGTTCCATCCCCATGCCCGTGTCTATGTTCTTGTTCGGTAAGGGTACCAGGCTGCCGTCCGATTTTCTTTCAAATTCGGTAAAAACAAGGTTCCAAACTTCTAAAAACCTGCCGCAATCGCATGCCGGATCACAATTCGGGTTGTCGCATACACCGCCGGGCGCCTGACCGAGATCAAAGAATATTTCCGAACACGGGCCGCATGGCCCATTAGGCCCTTTTGCCGGGGCATCGGCCGGCCAGAAATTATCTTTTGGCCCAAGCCTGACTATCCGATTCTTCGGCACTTTTACGACATCACGCCATATTTCGTATGATTCCTCATCTTTTTCATACACGGATACCCATAAACGTTCTGAGGAGATCCCCATATCTACAGTCATGAACTCCCAACCCCAGAGTATGGCCTCTTTTTTAAAATAATCACCAAAAGAAAAATTTCCGAGCATCTCAAAGAAAGTATGATGTCTCGGTGTTTTGCCTGCATTCTCAAGGTCACCCGTCCTCAAACACTTCTGGCATGACGCGGCACGCTTGAACGTTATGTTCTTACCCATGAATTGGTCTTTGAACTGGTTCATTCCGGCGCCGGAAAAAAGAATTGTCGGATCGTTCCTGGGCACAAGCATATCGCTCGCGACGAGGGTATGCCCTTTGCCTTCAAAAAATTTCAGGAACCGATCTCTTATCTCTGCTGACATCATTATTTTATTCCGTTTAAAAACGCGACTAACCCTCAATGCCGATGCCACGCCGGACTTCGGTCTCAATTTTGTTAAGCAATTTAGTGTTCTCTTTTAGATGCAACCTCGCGTTCTCTTTTCCCTGCCCTATTTTTTCATCCCCAAAGGAAAACCATGTCCCTGTCTTTGTCAGTATCCCCATGGTCTCCGCTATGTCAATAAGGCCGGAGGCACGCGATATCCCTTCATCAAATAAAATATCGAACTCGGCTTGTTTGAACGGCGCCGCGAGTTTGTTCTTCACCACTTTTGCCCTGACACGGGTACCTACTACCACATCCCCTTTTTTAAGTGACGCTATGCGCCTTAAGTCTATCCGAACCGACGTATAGAACTTTAACGCCCGGCCGCCCGTAGTGGTTTCCGGGTTGCCGAACATTACGCCTATTTTCATCCTGATCTGATTGATGAATATCACGCAAGTCCGGGTTTTGCTGATTATGGCCGTCAGCTTTCTCAATGCCTGACTCATCAGACGTGCCTGTAATCCCATATGCGAATCGCCCATATCGCCCTCTATCTCCTTGCGCGGCGTTAAAGCAGCCACGGAATCTATGACGATAACGTCTATGGCGTTGCTGCGAACCAGGGTTTCCGCGATCTCAAGAGCCTGTTCACCGTTATCCGGTTGTGATATCAACAGGTTGTCCAAGTCTACACCTACCTTCTTGGCATAAGATGGATCAAACGCGTGCTCCGCGTCGATGAACGCGACATTGCCGCCCAACTTTTGAGCACTCGCCAGAATATTAAGGGTGAGTGTGGTCTTACCGCTTGCCTCCGGCCCATAGATCTCAACTATCCTGCCGCGCGGAACACCAAAAATACCAAGAGCCTCATCAAGGCCAAGCGATCCTGTGGGGATCACTCCTATATCGGCTCGATAATTTTCCCCCATTTTCATTATGGCTCCTTCACCGAAATCCTTTTCTATCTTACTCAAAGCAAGCTCCAGCGCTTTTCTTTTAGCATCGGACCCGCTTGCGGAAGCTTCACCTACATCTTTACACGTCGTCTTTTTAGCCATTGTTCCTCCTTAAAATTGGTTAGCTTACAATGTTCTTATTGTATCATCCGTTAGCGCTATATTATACAGACTTAAGGGATTTCTTGTAAAGCCTTAATTCGTGAATCTAAGTTTTCAATTTTCAGTTTTCAGTTGTCAGTTTTCAGTTTTTTCTTGAACCCATTCACTATTCATTTTTTAGGGCGAAATATTTTTCGCCCCTACGATGCACGATTCACCATTCACCATATGAGACACATACGGAAGGCCTTTTCTTTCAAATAGATACAGCGGGAGATCAACCGGTGAGATCCCAAGCGGATAAAACGGTATGAACAGCGCCTTCTTTTGTTAAAAGAGACTCAAAAAATACTAAGCGAGAGATATGTACCAAAGCCGGTACAACTTTAATAGAGGTGGATTCATCCTGTAAGCCAGCCTTGTTTCTGCCTGATTTTACTCTGCCTATCGTAATATGAGGGCTTATTGAAAGTTCCTCTTCGCTTTCCCCCTCTCCGGACATGGCTGCTCGAACTGATCCGGCCAATTTTTCGAGCGGGCGACACCCTTCATCGATCCCTATCCACAAAACCCTCGGCCTGTCCCATCCCGGAAAAACCCCTATATCACCCAACGTAATATCAAACGGAGAGGTTTTGAACGCGACAGATTTCAAATTTTCATTCACAGACAAAACATTTTCTTTTCGGATATTGCCAAGAAATTTTAGAGTGATATGGATCGCCTCGGGTATGACCCATTTTACATCCGCGTCCGTCTTCTTCAGTATCTCTTCTACGCGCGACATCTCTTTTTTAGCTTCATCGGAAAGTTCCAGCGCTATGAAAGTACGGATGTTCATAATTTAAGAACCAATGATTTTTTTACTTCGCGCAGAACAGCTTCGGCAAATGCTGTTTTTATTTCCACACGGCTCCCATCAGCAAACACTTTGCTTGTTTTGCAGGATCTTTCCGTCAAAACAGCAATATATGCCAACCCCACCGGTTTTGCTGCGTTTCCGCCGCCGGGACCGGCGATCCCGGTCACCGCCGCGGTAATATCGGCGCCTGTCAAACACCGCGCGCCTTCCGCCATGGCCCTGGCCACTTGCCGGCTTACGGCGCCATTTTTTTTGATAAGCTCTTCAGGTACTCCAAGGACAGATATCTTGATCTCGTTAGAGTAAGCGACCACCCCACCGCGGTAATATTCCGAACTCCCGGGAACATTGGTTATGCGGTGTGAAATCAATCCGCCGGTGCATGATTCCGCGAGCGCGAAAGTCCTTTTTTGCTTTTGGAATCGCACCGCGATCTCAAATTCGATCGGTTTAGCTTTCATGCGAATATTATACGGTATCACGCGGCAAGAGGCAAGGATCCTAGATTTTAGTGTGAAAATCTTTTTGGCTTTGTCGTATGGGGACAGGTCGGAGATTGATTCCGGGGACGGGTCTATCTTTAACTTTCCCCCCGGTGTGGGATTGCGATCAGGTACAGGTGTAGGATTGCGATCAGGTACAGGTGTGGGATTGCCATCAGGTACAGGTGTGGGATTGATTTGATAAACGGTACTGTATTTTTCACACAGCAACCGGGATCTCTTCATCTTCGGGAATATCAACCTCTTCAGAGAATCTCACCGATACCATCTTCGACACCCCTTTCTCCTCCATGGTAATACCATAAAGAACATCCGCTAATTGTATGGTCATACGGTTGTGGGTAACAATGATGAACTGCGATAGTTTGAGGAACTCTTTCAAAATGTTGGAGAACCTCACAATGTTCGATTCATCCAATGGAGCGTCTATCTCGTCCAGTATACAGAATGGACTCGGGTTCACTTTGAAGATCGCAAAAATAAGCGCAATGGCCGTCATGGCTTTTTCGCCTCCGGAAAGAAGCATAATGTTCTGTAGCTTTTTTCCGGGAGGCCTGACAATGATGTCAATGCCGCATTCCAGAGGATTACGTTCATCCGCGAGGATCAATTCGGCTTTTCCACCATTGAACAACATCTTAAAATAATCACTGAATTCTCTCTGTATCGCTTCAAACGTTTCCATGAACATCTTGCGTGTTGTGCGATTGATCCGCGTGATCGCATGCAAGATGTCCTCCCTGCCTTTCTGCAGGTCATCCCTCTGTTTTGTAAGAAAACTGAACCTCTCTTCAAGCTGCTTATGTTCTTGGGCCGCCCCTATGCTCACCTCTCCCATTCTCTCTATTCTTATCTTCAGCTCTTCCACCTTGGCCTCTGCCTGGCGAGGATCGAATGTTTCCTCTATCTCGATGTCCGCCGAGGCGATATCCACCTTGTAAGAATCAGAGATCTTTTGTTTGAGCGCGTCTTTTTTGTATTCAAGTTCTTTGCCTTTGATATCAAAATCCCGCGCGTTATTTCTTACGTTTTCCAGCATTTCCTCTTTATCTCGCGTATTTTTTTCTTTTACGCTGATAATCCCGGCTAAATGATCTTTCTGCCCTTTCTTCTCCGCGCCCTCGGCTATTTTTCTTTCCTTCATCTCCGCTGATTCACTGTTTGCGGCCTCAAGAGCCCTCACTTCGTCTTCCAGCGTCTTTATGCGGCTTCCACTTTCTATTATTCCCTGCCTCTTTTCTTCCACATCTTCATCAATACGGGCATATGTTGCTTTTTCTCTCTCAAAATTTTCCACAAGATGCTCTTCTTCTTTTCTAGTGGCGGAAAGCCTCACTTTGATGTCGGATATTCTGTGAAACAACTCCTCTCTCTTCCCGTTTTCTTCCTGTATGGTACTCTTCGCCACTTCGATGCTGTGTTCGATCATGCTGTTTTCATTTTCAACTTCCGCAAGACGCCTGTGTGCTTCTTTTTTTTCACTGTCCAGCTGCCGTAAGGACTCCGCTTCCTCTTCAAGTTCGCCGGTTAGAATGACAAGCTCCTCGGAAAGCGATCCGGATTTTTCCCTGATAACCATCATTCTTGATGACACATCCGCAAACTCCACTTGTTTTTCCCTGAGGCACACTTCCATGCCGGTTTTTCTTATTATCGCGTCATCGATCCACTTTTTGAGACCCGCGATGATGTCCTCTATCGCCGATAATTCATCTTTTATGTACCGTTCCTTTTCCTGCATCTCCTGTAATTTTTCCCGGCGTCCGAAAAGTGACACCGTCTCCGTTGATGAATAATTTTTACTCCGGTACCGGCCGCACTGTATCAGTTCACCTTTTTCGCATATGATACGTCCATGAAAACCGGGATTGTTCTTGATAAATCCCCGGGCTTCTTCCGGTGAAGTCGCGAGAAAAATACCATTCAGGATCTTTTCCAATGCCAACCGATAAGGCTCCTCTGTGATCAAAGCGCTCGCGGCATTATCAAATGTTCCGCGCGGAACGGCTGGAGCGCCATCAGAAAAAGCGAGTTCTTCAAGTATTATAAAACTCACGCTCGCGAGAGACCTCTCAGACAAAAGTTTGATAATATTATCCGCTGCCTCGCGGGTATCAACTACCACCGCTTGCGAAAAGTCCCCCATGACCGATTCCAAAGACTCCTCATATCCCCCGCGAACACTGATAATTTCCGGAAGTATGCCGCGAATACCGTTAAAACGCGGGTCGCAGGACTCTACGAGTTTCATGACCTCCTTCACGCTATCCTTCATCCCTTCACGCTCAGATATAAGTTTTTCCAAAAACTCTATCCTCGGCCGGATCTCATGAAGACAATTTTCTTTTGCGACTTTATCATCTTTTGACACCGTTAACCGGCCCTGCTTAGCGCCGATCTCACCGGTAAGAGCGTCAAACTCCGCCTGCCGGGATTCAAGCTCGCCTTTGACAGTATCCGTTTTTTCTTCAACCGCTCTCAATTGTCCGCAAATGTTCTCTTTTTCCCTTTCTACGTTCATTTTTTCCAGCCGCAAACGTTTTTCCCTGGTAACAACATTTTGCGTGTCAGCGTTAAGCTTTATTAACGCGTTCGAGAGCTGGGTCTCTTCCGAAACAAGATCGACCGTTTTTTCCGTATTGATCTTCAACTCGTGTTTATGGTGTTGCAGCGAAGACGCGATATTCTCTACAATTCCCTCTGCCTGGCTAAGTTCCTCCTCTTCTTTTCTTCGGCCGGCGCCCACATTACCGCACTGCGCTTCCAGTGTCGCCAAACGCTTTGCCACAGTTTCTTTCCTCTCCGTGATCTTCTCCACTTCCCAATCGAGCCGCTCGACATACTTTTGAAGTTCACTGACACGCTCTCTATTCACAGATGCCATATGGGTATTTTTATCGATATCCGAAGCAAGCCGCACGACTTCACCATGCGCGGCTTGAAGATCCTCCATGAGAACATTGAACCTCCGCCTTTCGTCAGCAAGGGAATCGTTAAACTCTTCCAGCTCCCGTTTAAGAATATCCGCTTGTTTTTTAAGATCGTCCGCTCTGATATCGACACTTGTGTTGTCGGTTCCGAGCTCTCGGAATCTTTTATACGCCAATTTTACGTCCAGGGTTTTTAATTCTTCAAAAGCGGACTTATATCTATCAGCCTTGCGGGCTTGCCTTTCTATCGCTTTTATCTGCCGCTCGACCTCCCGTATGATATCGTTTATCCTGACAAGATTTTCTCCTGTCCGTTCGAGTTTCAACAAGGCTTCCCGCTTTTTCGCCTTAAAACGCGTGATCCCGCTGGCCTCCTCAAAAACGTATCTGCGCTCCTCGGGTTTAGAACTGAGAACAAGGTCCATTTTTCCCTGTTCAATAACAGAATAGGAACTTGTTCCAAGCCCGGTTCCCATCAACAGACTCCTCACGTCCATAAGCCTTACCGGGGTCTTATTAAGCAGATATTCGCTTTCACCGGAACGAAAAAGCCTGCGTGTGATCTTAACCTCATCGTAATCCATCGGAAGGGACCTGTCTTCATTCGACAGAGTGATCGACACTTCCGCCATATTGACCGGCTCCTTCTTTTCTGTCCCGTTAAATATGACGTCCTGCATTACGCTGGACCTCATAGACTTCGGCGATTGTTCGCCAAACACCCATTTTATGGCGTCAACGATATTGCTTTTGCCGCACCCATTCGGTCCTACTATCGCTGTAACTCCGGATTCGAATTTGCAGATCGTCTTGCTTAAGAACGACTTGAATCCAACTATTTCCAGTTTTTTTAGATACATTATTTGTCCTTTTTTATGCGTTCCCTTCCTCAAGTATTTTTCTCAACACCTCAACGTCCTCTTCAATATACTCCCTATAGCCATTGATCGGATTTCTATGCGACAATGGGAATATCCCCTTTTTCTCATAGTTGATGACAGTCCCCCGGTAAATACCGAGAATATCCGCTACTTCCTGAACATTGAGTTTCTTTTTCATCTGTGAGATCATTTACACCCTAAAATACCTTGTACAGCTTTATAGAGGTTTATACATTTATGAATAACCTTGTCAAAGTATGCCCAAGTGTGTCCCAGTTGTCAAGAAAATAAATCGTGAATGGTGGATTTTAAAAACGCGCGCCGCGAAACGACATGGCGCCGGTGTAGATGGCGAAAAATATTTCGACCTTTTCTACTTGAAATACTGAGTGAGCTTTGGGACAACCTTGAAAAGATCACCCACTATCCCATAGGTGGCTACGCTGAAGATCGGCGCGTCGGGATCCTTATTGATAGCGACAATGACGTCTGAAGACTTCATGCCGATGAGGTGCTGTATCTGTCCGCTGATGCCGCAAGCGATATACAATTTCGGGCACACTGTCTTTCCTGTCTGCCCCACTTGGTGGGAATATGGTATCCAATCCGCGTCAACGGCGGATCGGGAAGCCCCAACAGCCCCATTCAACGCCAGAGCAAGCTCCCTTATAATGTCAAAATTTTCCTTCTCTCTCAAACCGCGCCCGCCCGAAACAATTATGTCAGCTTCCGCGATATTTATTGTTGCCTCTATTTCCTCAACCACATCTATCAGGATACTCCTGGACGTGTAAACATCTTCCGGGAATTCCTCTTTTATGATCACACCTTTTCTTTTCGCGTCCGGCTCCGCTTCAGCCATTACCTTATGCCGCACCGTCGCCATCTGCGGCCTGGTGTTAGGGCTGATTATCGTCGCCATTATGTTGCCGCCAAAAGCGGGCCGGGTCTGCAGAAGAAGTTTTTCGTCCGGATCTATATCTAATCCCGTGCAATCGGCCGTCAGGCCGGCCCCGATCTTAACCGCTACACGAGAGATCAGGCTTCGACCAATAACCGTAGCGCCGCATAAGACCACTTCCGGTTTATATTTCTTTATCAACTCCACCAACACTTTCGTATAAGGCTCATCCTGGTAGACGTGGAGTTTTGGAGAATTAACCAGATAGACCTTGTCGGCGCCGCGCGCGATAAGATCTTTCGCTTTATCTTCTATCTTGTCACCCAGAAGAACCGCGCAAAGTCGCGCTCCCAGTTTGTCCGCGAGCTCTCGTCCCTTACCAAGAAGTTCAAATGATATCGACTGAACCTGACCTTTTTTCTGCTCTGAAAATACCCATACATCCTTATGGTGAGAAAAATCGATCTTTTCTTCGTCCTTTTTCTGTATAACGATCGCCTTGAACTTGCAAATTTCTACACAGGCACCGCAAACTGTGCATTTCATAAGGTTAATGACGGCTTTTTTCTCTTCCATCGTTATCGCGCCAAACGGACATACCTTAACACACAGCGTACAACCGGTACACTTATCGTTCAATACCCGTATAGCGTCATTATTTGCCACTCGCTTGATTCCCCTCTTTCAGTTTTCGGTTCTCAGTTTTCGGCTTTTTCACCCGCGTCCTGTTATCCCAACCAAGCCCCGTCATTTCGACCGGCCGCAGGTTCCAGGCTCGTACGTAGTTAACCTGTGACAATGTCTTTTATCAACCCTGCGAGCTCTTTCGCAACCTCGTCTGGTTCTCCCGTAAGTATCCGGCCGCCTTCACGCGGCGGCGGGGTGAATATCTTCACCACCCGCGTCGGAGACCCATCCAGACCTATCTTATCTTCATCGCAGGAAATATCGCCGGCTCCCCACACAGGTATCTCTGCCTTTTTCGCCCGCATTTTACCCTTAAGAGACGGAAGACGCGGTTCGTTGATCTCTTTAACCACGGTAAGAACAGCCGGCAGAGGGGTTTCAATAATATCATATCCCTCTTCCGTCATTCTTTCCACTTTCGCCGCGTGCGTGTCTATCTGTTCTATATGTTTAACATAAGTTACCTGAGGTATATCCAGATGCGTGGAAACTCCCGGGCCAACCTGGGCCGTATCCCCGTCAGACGCCTGCTTACCGCAAAATATAAGCCGGTAATCACCGATCTTTTTTATAGCCTGGGCAAGCGTATAACTCGTCGCCCACGTATCGCTACCGGCGAATTTACGATCGCTCAAAAGCACCGCTTCGTCACACCCCATCGACAACGCTTCTTTCAACGCGTCTACTGCCTGCGGCGGACCCATGCTTATCACAACAACCTTCGCTCCTTCGAGCCTCTCTTTCACCCGAAGCGCTTCTTCTATCGCATACATGTCGAAAGGATTGATTATTGAGTCAACACCCTCTCGTATCAGCGTATTTGTCTCAGGGTCGATCCTGACATCGGTCGTTTCCGGTACCTGTTTGATAAGAACAATGATCTTCATAAGCTTTAACCTATTTCGCCAGGGCCTCTTTGATCAACGCGGAAGCGATCACACCGCGCTGTATCTGGTTCGTCCCTTCGTAGATCTGTGTTATTTTAGCGTCTCTCATCAGTTTTTCAACCGGGTATTCTTTCATGTAGCCATACCCTCCGAATATCTGCACGGCATCGGTCGTGACCTTCATGGCCGTATCCGAAGCGAACGTCTTGGACATCGCGGATACTTTCGCGATATTTTTGGCTCCCGAATCTATCATTCGCGCGGCCGAATAGATCAAAGCCCTGGACGCTTCTACCTGAATAGCCATATCCGCTAACATGAACTGTATCGCTTGAAAAGAAGATATCGAAGTGCCGAACTGTCTTCTCTCGTGGGCATATTTCACAGATTCGTCAAGAGCCCTTTGGGCTATACCGAGTGCCTGTGCCGCAACACCCGGCCGGGAACTATCAAAGGTTTTCATGGCAACGATAAACCCGAGACCTTCTTTACCAAGAAGGTTTTCTTTTGGAACGCGGCAATCGGTAAAGATCACTTCTCTGGTCGCCGAACCGCGTATCCCCATCTTGTTCTCTTTTTTTCCAAAGCTTAACCCAGGCGTATCTTTGTCGACAATGAACGCGCTCGCGCCCCTCGCGCCTTTTGCTTTATTCGTCATAGCTACTACTGTATAGATCTCGGCTTCGCCGCCGTTTGTGATCCACTGCTTAGTCCCGTTAAGAATATAACTATCACCGTCTTTTTTAGCGGTCGTTTTGATCGAACCGGCATCGGAACCGGCCTCAGCCTCAGTAAGCGCGAACGCGGCAAGTTTTCTCCCTGACGCTACTTCAGGAAGATATTTGGCTTTCTGTTCCTCGTTTCCGTATAACAGGATAGGAAATGTTCCAAGTCCGGTCGCGGCAAATGCCAGAGAAATGCCGCCGCAGCCCCAACAAAGTTCTTCCGTGGCGATCGCAAGTTCAAGTATCCCTCCGCCCATTCCACCGTATTTTTCCGGGATGTATATCCCGCAAATATCCGATTCGGCAAAAATCTTCATTATGGGCCACGGGAATTCACCGCTCTCGTCGTATTCGGCAGCTACCGGTTTGATCTTTTCTTCAGCTATCCGATGACAAAGGTCCTTTATCATCTGCTGTTCTTCGGTTAAAAGATAATCCATTATCCGTCTCCTTCTTAGTTCAGAGTTTAGGACTCAAGTCTCAAATTATGAAACCTTTCAACTCCCCGGGCTGAAGCCCGGGGCTTCCATGTAAGTATTCATACTGAGGCGACTCACATGTAACCCCGCCGTAAACGGCGGGGTTTACCGCCGCCGAATGTATTAAATGAGCCAGACCTTAACAGTTAACACACCTTAACTTCCCGCTACGCAATGTTAACTGCCTGGATCCGGCTCATTTAAATTATCCAACAAATTTTTTGATCGCCAAAGTCACATTGTGCCCGCCAAAACCCAATGAATTGCTTATCACCACATCAACTTTCGTTTCCCTCGCCGTATTCGGCACATAATCAAGATCACATTCCGGATCCGGCGTCTCATAATTTATAGTGGGTGGTACGACCTGATTCTCAATGGCTTTCATACAGGCGATAAGTTCCGCTCCTCCGGTTGCGCCAAGCAAATGCCCTGTAACCCCTTTTGTAGACGAAACTGGGATCTTTTTAGCGCGATCGCCAAAAACCCGTTTTATAGCGCCGGTTTCCATTTTATCATTAAGCTGTGTGGATGTCCCATGGGCGTTTATGTAATCAACGTCCTCTGCATTGAGTTCGGCATCTTTCAACGCCGCCGTCATGCATCTCACGGCACCATCTCCCGTCGGATCCGGAGCCGTCATATGGTATGCATCGCTGCTCATGCCATATCCCATCATCTCGCAGTATATGCGCGCTCCACGTTTTCGGGCATGCTCTAATTCCTCCAACACAACGACCGAAGCGCCTTCACCCATTATAAAACCGTCTCTGTCCCTGTCAAACGGCCTGGATGCCTTTTCGGGGTTGTCATTCCGGGTTGAAAGGGCCTTCAAAGCGCAGAATCCTCCAAACCCCATAGGAGTGGTCGCAGCTTCAGAACCTCCGGCAAACATAACATCCGCGTCTCCTCTTTGCAATATTTTAAAAGCGTCGCCTATAGAATTACTTGCCGTCGCGCATGCCGTTACGGCACATGAGTTAGGTCCCTTTAACCCAAGTTCTATGGATACAATACCGGAAGCCATGTTCACGATAAGCATCGGTATCAAAAACGGGGATATTTTAGAGGGAGCTTTCGCGGGGTCTGTTTTCATGTATTTGATGTGCTCTTCTTCGATCGTATGCAAACCGCCGATGCCGGATCCCATGTACACCCCGATCCTTTCACGTTCCATCTTATTCGAGTCGAGACCACTATCCTCAAAGGCTATCTTTGCCGCCGCCAGAGCGAATTTAACGAATAGATCAAGCCTCTTATCCTGTTTGGATGTCATATAACGCAAGGCGTCAAAATTCTTGACTTCGGCGGCTATGTGAGAATTAAAACCGGAACAATCGAACGCGGTCAGTAATCTGACACCCGTTTTACCGGTGACAACAGCATCCCAAAAATCCGGTATATTGTTTCCTACGGGAGTGATCGCCCCCACTCCCGTAAGAACTACTCTTCTCTTCGGCATTATTTTCTCTGGAAGGTTTTTAACCGCGCATTATGATTGTTGTCCAGCTTTGCCTTCTATGTATTTGACGGCATCGCCAACTGTGGTAAGCTTTTCAGCTTCTTCATCGGGTATTTCAGCCCCAAATTCCTCTTCAAGGGCCATAACAAGTTCGACCGTATCCAGGGAATCCGCCCCAAGATCGTCGATAAACTTCGCTTCATCTTTGACTTCTTCTATCTTGACACCAAGCTGTTCCGCAACGATCGATCTGACTTTTTCAGCTATGTCAGCCATTTGTTCCTCCTTTTTGCACTTCCCTTACCACTAAATTCCTACTTACAAACCCACTCTCAATATCTACATCACCATGCCGCCATCCACCTGAATGCATTGTCCTGTAATATACGATGAGCCTTCACCAGCCAGGAAAAGCACCAGATCCGCGACATTCCTGGTGTCTCCCATCTTCCCGAGAGGGATCATCTTCAACATGGCCTCTTTCATCCCGGGAGAAAGCTTATCGGTCATATCCGTCTGGATAAAACCGGGCGCGATCGCATTTGCATTTATGTTCCTTGCGCCAAGTTCCTTGGCAACCGTTTTGGTCAGCGCTATCAACCCGCCTTTGCTTGCCGAATAATTCGCCTGGCCGGCGTTACCCATTATTCCGATGATAGACGCCATGTTGATTATTCTTCCGCATCGCTGTTTCATCATCGGGCGGGCAACTGCCTTTATGCAGTTGAAGGCCCCTTTCAGATTGACCCCAAGCACGGCATCCCACTCATCCTCAGACATCCTGAGTAAGAGGTTATCCCGGGTTATGCCGGCATTGTTGACAAGTATATCCAATTTGCCAAAATTGTCAAGAATTTTGTTAACAAAGCCCTGGCATGCGGGAAAAGAAGTTACATCCACCTTTTCCGCAAGGACCTTTCGGCCGGTAGCCCCCTCTATTTCATTCTTTGTCTGAGACAGGGCTTCCTCGCTAACGTCGCATATGGCTATCGCTGACCCTTCTTTTGCCAGGGTAAACGCGATCTCCCTGCCTATCCCGCGAGCAGCCCCGGTAACCATAGAAACTTTGTTTTCCAGCTTCATTTTCCTCCGATCCCATCGAATTTGCCACCCTAATTCTAACGATATTGTGGGATTTGTCAAGAAGATTTGAAGCGTTTATTTGCCATGCGAAACTGGCTTAATACATTCGGCGGCGCCCTTCACTATCGCTCCCCTCGACTTCGCTCCCCTCGACTTCGCTCCCCTCGACTTCGCTCCCCTCGACTTCGCTCCCCTCGACTTCGCTCCCCTCGACTTCGCTCGGGACAGGCGGGACAGGCGGGACAGGCGGGACAGGCGGGACAGGCGGGACAGGCTAAACCCCGCCGTTTACGGCGGGGG
>JAHJBY010000048.1 GCA_018813285.1 Candidatus Omnitrophota bacterium | reverse complement strand
TGTTGTTTACATTCTTTTCACGTAGCTGATGACTCCAGCCAATAAACTCATCACGTGGCGCTGTCTTCCATGCCGCGGAGCCAAATAGAACACAGGATAGCGGCCGGCCGAAGCGATCCAGTATCATATATTTCATGTTTTCACCAACCGGTGTTTTATACCCCAGATAATGATAACTGGATAAAAAGTAGTTAAACAAGCAATGACGCTCTGATCTTGGATCTACAAGGCTGATCTTTATGGCCGCCAGGGATTTTAAATTACAAGAAATGGCTTCGGTGGAATGTTCTACAGCAACAACAGATTTGCCGCGAGAATGGTTTGCGGCCTCTCTTCGACGTTTGGGCAAAATAATATGACCGGCTCGCTCGAGTTTTAACAAAAAAGTCCGACAGGCCATATCTTTTAATTGTCCGTTGGTGTTACGCCAATTCCACAATCTGCAAAGTTCTCGTGAAATCCGGGTGCGATGCCAATGCGGATGCGCTGTTACCAATTCCTTGATGACGTGAATATCGGAAGTGGATGTCTCTCGACCTTGTATGACCATAGTGCTTTGCATGGTCAATAGGTTATCACAAAATTCTCAATGAGTCCAGTTTTCGTGGAATTGCATGGAAGGGGAAGGCACCTGAGTAGTTACGAAAAGAGAGCAATCAGGTTATTCGCGAAAGATTTCGGTAAAACATTAACATTTTACAACTATTCGGAGGATAGGAGATTCATCAGCACAACGAATCACTTGGAAAGAGAGCTGGAAGAAATTCGCCGCCGGATAAAAACACAGGGATATTTTAAAAACGAACGAAGTGTGGATTATTGGGTATTCGGGATATTGAAATATTCCGAAAGGATCCATCAGCCAGAGGAAGTAATGCCAGTTAAAACCAAAGAGCCTGAATATGAAAGTGCCCAATTATCTTGATACCACTCAAGAAACTGGGTGGTTGACAAACTCTAATTTTTATGGCATACTGTCAACTATGGGGGCCTGTCATGCTGTCTAAAAAAATCAAGCAATTAAGATTATCTAAGGGATGGAGTTTGGATGAACTGTCAGCTCGCATCGGGGGGATAGTCACAAAGCAATCGCTTTCAAAATATGAATTGGGAACAGCACAACCTTCAGCCACCGTCTTAAACAAGATTGCTGCTGCTTTTGGAGTTAAAACCATTAAGTTGCTTGCAGAGCAAAAATTTAATATTGAATTTATCGCCTACAGAAAAAGATGCAGTCTTCCTAAAAAAGAACAAAACCGGATTGAGAATTTTGTTAGAGAAAGCTTAGAAGAAAGGTTAAAAATACAGAATTTAGTATGTCCTACTGCAAAATTAGACATTCCCGTTCAAAAATACAATATAAATGAATTAGATGAAGTTGAAAAAGCGGCAGATTCAATCCGGACAAAATGGAGTTTGGGAAGGGATCAAATATCGAGCATTACAGATATTTTAGAGAATAAACTTATCCATATTTTGGAAATTGATGCAAATAATAAATTTGATGGGATGGCTGCGGTGGCTTACGAAGACAAGCACATTAAGGGTATTGCCATTGTTGTGAGAAGAGGAACAGCTGGAGAAAGACACCGTCTCAATTTGGCACATGAATTAGGTCATGTGGTTCTAAAGGTGGCAGAGTCTATTGATGAAGAAAAAGCAGCTTTTCGTTTTGGGGCTGCTTTTTTAGCACCAGAAGATTTAATTAAGCGAGAGGTCGGCGATACAAGAAAAGCAATTGATATTAACGAGCTATTTATCTTAAAAAACAAGTTTGGCCTAAGCATACAATCAATATTATTTAGATTGAAAGATTTGGGCATAATATCGGAATCTTACTGTGTTCAATGGTTTAGGTGTATAAGCAAGATGGGATGGAGAAAAGAAGAACCAAATCCCCTGCCGATTGAGAAAGCTGAGTGGTTAAAACAAAATGTATATAAAGCTTTTTCCGAATCTCTTTTAAGTCAAGGAGAAGCAGAATCGTTATTAGGTGAAAAAATGGAAGACAAAGCCCCTCTTTCCTTAAAGAAACTTCGTTCATTTATGAAGCTCCCAATCGAAGAAAGGCGAAGAATTCTTGCCGAACAAGTTGAAAAATCTGTTTCAGGCTACGAGGAAGATACTTCACGGGATGTTTGGCAAGGGGGATCTTTCGTTGAATAACTCCATAAACATACCCCTCCGAGGTGAAATTTGGATTGTAGATCTTGACCCAGCTATTGGATCAGAAATGAAGAAGACTCGTCCAGTGTTAGTTATGAGTGCGGATGCCGTAGGGCGACTAGCGATTAAATTAGTAGCTCCGATTACTGAATGGAAACAAAAATTTTCAGGAAATCTTTGGCATGTTAAAATTGATCCGGATTCACAGAATAATCTTGGTAAAGTTTCAGCTGTGGATGTATTGCAAACAAGGGGCGTTGATAATAAAAGATTTGTAAGGCTTGTGGGCAAGGCTTCAGCTCAAGTAGTTGAGGAAGCGGTTACTGCCTTGGCAGCTGTAGTTGAGTATCAATAGATCATTATGCAGAGACCAAACAGGTTCTAACCTTACTTACCCAGGCACGCCATTTCAGTAAAAAGAAGGGCATCATCCGAATAAGCGGAAGATGTCCTTCTTTTTAGTATACCCACGTAATCCTACGGGCGTAAGCCCGTAGAAGTTTACTAAACTTGGTATAGGGACAGGATTCGAAGAGAGCAGCGGAGCCTTTAATAGAGGGAGTATCCGAGCTGGCGAGGATACGAGCACAACCGACCGGAAGGCGTAAATGATATCCGGCACGAGCGATAACGGGGGCCGGTAGAAAGAGAAAAGCCCGAAGGTTTTCTCACAAAATTGCAAACGGTTCAAGAAACTTTTAGAGAAGGCCGCTACTATATCCAGGCGGACTACGACTCCCCATAGGGAGAAGCTCTACCATGAAAAAGGAAATTGACATTTCTGAATTACGTGGTATACTTAGAGCATGATTAACAGATCAGAATACATGAAACTTATCAGTATGGCTCTAGACAGAAGTAGAGCTGTGGCACTTTTGGGGCCTCGCCAATGCGGCAAAACCACGCTAGCCAGAGAATTCGTCGATATTAATTCTCCAAATTACTTTGACCTTGAAGACCCTACCAGTCTTATTGCCTTGACCAACCCAAAAACGGCGCTTGAATCTTTAAAAGGCATTGTTGTCATTGATGAAGTTCAAAAAAGACCAGATCTCTTTCCTGTATTGAGAGTGTTGTTGGATAGAGCGACAAGTCCCGTAAAGTTTCTGATTCTTGGAAGCGCCTCACCTGATTTATTGCGTCAATCTTCCGAGTCCCTTGCCGGGCGTTTGGAAATAGTAGAAATTGAGGGTTTTGGATTGATGGAAATAGGTTACGATCAAAC
Organism: Candidatus Omnitrophota bacterium; assembly: GCA_018813285.1. Lineage (GTDB taxonomy): Bacteria > Omnitrophota > Gorgyraeia > Tantalellales > Tantalellaceae > JAHJBY01. Next base: position 25,190 of record JAHJBY010000048.1, on the reverse strand, counting down.
TTCAAAGCGTTGGCTTCGAGGAGGATTCCCTTTGTCTTTTTTGGCAAAAAACGATGAAGATAGTTATGCTTGGAGAAAAAGCTTTGTTCAATCTTTTCTGGAAAGGGATCTCAGAGAACATGGGATCGATATTCCTTCGGTAACTTTACACCGTTTTTGGGTCATGTTAGCGCACAGTCATGGCCAAGTATGGAATGCTGCGCCTATTGCTTCATCCTTAGGTATATCAGAACCAACGGTACGAAAATATTTAGATATATTTACAAATGTTTTTATGGTTCGTCAGCTTCAGCCGTGGCATGCAAATATCAAAAAACGGCAAGTGAAGTCCCCGAAAATATATCTTCGAGACACAGGAGTCCTCAATTTTTTGCTGGGATTAAAAACAGAAACCGAAGCTTTTAGACATCCCGGATGCGGTTCGTCTTGGGAAGGCTTTGTGATTGAAGAAATCATTTGTTCTGTAGACCCTGACAATATGTATTTCTGGGCTACACATAATGGCGCCGAAATAGATCTTGTTTTCATGAAAGGGGGGAAAATGTATGGCGTTGAAATTAAGCGCACTGACGCTCCTAAGATCACACCTTCCATCAGAATTGCCCTTGAAGATTTGAGTATTACTAAATTCTCGATAATTTATCCGGGCATCAAAAAATACTCTATTGATCAAAAAATCGAAGTTCTTCCATTAGATAAAGACCTCGGAGCTTCATTAATCGCGTAAGAAACCATACAGGTTCTGACCTTACTTCAGAGAGTCCTTATAAAACAACTCACTAAATAGTGTTAACATCTTATAAACAAAAGAGAAAATGCAAAATATGCAATATTTATAAAATAAGCAAAATAAAATTTGTTATTTTACTGCCCCTCAGGTATATTTGAAGTATGGAAAATAGACGTTTTTGGGGGCGTAAATATTCATCCAGAGAGATAGCTGAAGCAAAGATTCGTGAATCAATAATCGTGGCGTGGCAAAATGGCCGGAAACTTTCAGAGGTGGCTAAAGATTCCGGTATAAAGATAACCCAGCAAGCCTGGAGCGCCGCCAGGATCCGATACGAAAAGAACGGTTTCCCCGGATTACTTGATCGGCGAGGGGAAAAAGGAGGAAGACCTCCGGTAATTGATGACGATAGTTTGGAAAAGGTAAAAGATTTTGTGGAAGACGATACTGGATTAGAGGAGCTGAGACAGATAATAAAAAGGGAATTGGGCATAACGATAAACATGTATCAGACAACTCGATTGTTTAAGAGGATGGGTATACACAGGAGGCGGGGCAGGATAAAACGGGACGTTACGAATAAAGAGAAGGGCAGTCCGACAGATCATGCCGGAGTGTATTTTTTAAAAGGAGCTGAAAGTGATATGGGCGGGGTTGACGCGATCGTTGATGAAATCGTGAAAGGAAGAGATAAGAAGATTCCGGAAGAATCGGCGCTGGGAAGGATCCGCGGAACGAGGCCGGAAACGATTCGGAAAAAAGTGGAAACACTTTTATATTTGCCGATGTTTGATATGCAGAAGCCGTATCATCTCTTAAAATATCATAAAAGAGGATTGGGAATGGTAGCAGGTTCGGGACATCGGTACAGTTATTACACCACGGATATATTTTTATGCGATATAGAAAAACTGATGATCGCCAAAGATGTCGGAGATGTTTTAGCGCATTGTTATCTGGAAGCGCTTTGCATAGAAATAGAACTGGAAGATGGGAGTTATTTTTACATAGACGGGCACTCGAAACACGTGTGGAGCAGCAAAAACATTCCGAAGGCATTTTTCACAACATTGAAAAGAGCGGAACGCGGATTACACCAATATTTCATACATTCCAGTAAAGGGAACCCGTTGATTTTAATGACTTGCCCGGGAGACACACGCCTGCCGGGAGCAGTGTTTAACCTGATAGACGCGTTTGAGGACGCGGCAGGCAAACGGATAGTAAAAGCGGCGGTATTTGACCGTGAAGGGCTGTCATTGTCCATTTTTGAGGAGTTTAGCCGGAGGAAGAAATATTTCATAACCCTGCTCAGAAAAGATATGTACAGAGGCGAGGAAAGTTTTAAGATGCTCGAGGAATATAAGCCTTTAAAGACTGAGGAAAAAGACGGTAAGTTAAAGATATTGGAATGGGTTCAGGATGCGGAGTATGAATTAAAAGATAAAGTAGGAAAAAGAAAATTGACGGTCAGAGTAGCTCTAGTGAGGAAGAAGGTGGAAGAAAAGGAGAAGATTATACCGATAATAACCAATTTAACCCGTAATGAAGAACCCGATATAGCAAAGATAGCGAAGAGGTATTTTGACCGATGGCCAAACCAGGAGAATATGTTCCGGGACGCGATGGAGGCGTTTAAGGTAGACACTAACCATGGGTATAAGAAGAAAGTAGTTCCGAATAGAGTGGTAGAGCGAAAGAAAGAGGAACTTGAGACAAACCTTCGCGGAATTACCACGCGATTAAACAAGGCGGCGAAAGAGGGTAGGAACGCGAAGAAACAATTTGAAAGTATGGAGAAAATTTACGAGAATCAGAAGAAAATAATACAAAAAGACAGATCAGCGCTTTATGCGGAAATTGGTTTGACAGCGACACCGGCAGAGAGGCAGGGACTGTTAAAAAGATTGAAGCGGATGGAATTGGAGATATCAAGGAAAAGTGAACAATTCGGAAAGCAGATAGCCGAATTAAAGATAAGCCTGAAAAATAAAGAACGGCATGAGAAAGGTCTGAGAACACAGAAAGAAAACAAGGAAAATGAACTCGGTAGTCTGGATTTAGAGAGAGTGCTTCTTGAGATCGAGACGGAGAAAGATCACCTTATGAGCAATTTTAAAATGCTACTAATAAATTTATCAAGTTACGCTCAGAGGCAGTATTTCCCCGAAGAGTATCACACGTTTACAATGGAAAGCATGAAGAGAGCATTTTATCAGCAAGACGGATATGTGAAGGTGAGGAAGAAGAACATAGAAGTGACCTTGCATTCTTATGATGATCCGGGTTTACAGAAAGCGGTAGAATATGCCTGCGAGAAGTTCAATAATCGAGATCTCAGAACCTTGGAGGGACAGCGAATCAAGATGTACGTGGAGTCTGCTTAATCCACAAATTTTGTTTTGCCTATTTCAACAGGTTTATAAGGACTTCCTGAATTGATTTCGCGGGGTTTTGTGGTAAACTTACGTATAGACAAATATAAATATGTCTATATGAGAAAACCAATATTTTTGTGCGATAGGATAAGAGATACAGGGAGGTCAACCGGGATGAGAGAAGATAAATTTACCGTAAAAACACAGGAAGCGTTGAGGGGTGCGGTAAACGAAGCCGTTGACAGAGGACATCAGGAAGTGGGCCCGGAGCATCTGTTGTATGTGCTGCTGGGCGATGGGTCCGGAATTTGCGCGCAGCTCCTCAAAAAGATAGGCGTTGAACCGGGGAAGCTTCGTTTGGAGCTTGGTGAAGAGCTGGAGAAACGGGTTCGTGTGACCGGCGGAAAAACACAGACGTATTTCTCGTCAGGGATGAACAAACTTCTTTCCGACGCTGAAAAAGAAGCAGATCAACTAAAAGACGAGTACCTGAGCGTTGAACACCTGCTTCTCGGGATGACAGGCGAAAAAGATACCATGCTTTCGGATGTATTAAAGGCATACGACATTGACCGTGGAAATGTGTTACAGGCGTTGAAAGATGTCAGAGGAGGACACCGGGTCACGGACGATCACCCGGAGGGCAAGTATCAGGCGCTTGAGAAATACGGCCGTGACCTTATTGAGCTTGCGAACATGGGTAAACTCGACCCTGTTATCGGGCGCGATGAAGAGATACGCCGGCTTATACATGTTCTTTCCCGCCGTACAAAAAACAACCCGGTTCTTATCGGTGAGCCCGGGACGGGGAAAACAGCCGTTGTTGAAGGATTGGCGCAAAGGATATGTTCGGGTGATGTGCCTAACCGTTTGAAAGATAAACGTGTGGTGGCGCTTGATCTGGGCGCATTGATCGCCGGCGCCAAATTTCGGGGAGAATTCGAGGACAGATTAAAAGCCGTTCTTAAAGAGATCAAAGAAGCAGACGGTGGGATAATATTGTTTATAGACGAATTGCATACAATCGTAGGGGCCGGCGGCGCTCCCGGCGCGGTGGACGCCTCAAACATGCTTAAGCCCATGCTTGCCAGGGGAGAATTGCGTTGCATAGGTGCCACGACACTCGATGAATATAGAAAATTTATCGAAAAAGATAAAGCCCTTGAACGGCGTTTTCAGCAGATATTCATTGGTGAACCCACAGTTGAAAGCACCATTGCCATATTGAGGGGGCTTAAAGAAAAATACGAAGTTCATCACGGTGTCAGGATCGCGGATTCAGCCATTATCGCGGCCGCGAGTTTGTCGGATAAATACATAACTGCCAGGTTCCTGCCCGATAAAGCCATCGATCTTATGGATGAAGCGGCATCCAAGCTGAGAATAGAGATCGATAGTGTTCCGACCGAGATAGACCAGATACAAAGAAAAATAATGCAGTTCGAAATAGAACGCCAGGCCCTGGGAAAAGAATCGGAAACGAAAGTCAAAAAAGAAAAGATCTCGGCGATAAACAATGAACTCAAAGCGCTGCGGGGTGACTTGAACAAAAAGAAAGCGCACTGGGATAAAGAAAAGCAGGCCATAAACAAAATACGCGGGATCAAAGAAAAGATCGACAGGGCAAAAGCCGCCGAAGCCGGCGCCGAAAAAAACGGCAACCTGGGCGAGGTGTCCCGGATCCGGTATGGGGAACTTGTGGAATTGCAAAAGGCTCTCGATGATGAGACCAAAGCGCTTGATTCCATTCAAAAGGAGCAGAAAATGCTCAAAGAGGAAGTGGATGATGACGATATCGACAAGATCATATCCCAGTGGACGGGTATCCCCTTGAGCAAGTTAAAGGAATCCGAGGTTGAGAAACTTATCCACATGGAAGACATCCTGAAGGAACGAGTGGTCGGTCAGGATCCGGCGGTAAAAAAAATAGCCAATGCCGTGAGGCGCTCAAGAAGCGGGTTGGGAGACCCCGCGCGGCCGATAGGGTCGTTTCTTTTTCTTGGCCCCACCGGCGTGGGAAAGACCCATATGGCGCGTATGCTCGCTCGGTTCCTTTTTAACGATCCCGACGCGATGGTAAGGATCGATATGTCAGAATACATGGAGAAACACGCCGTCTCCCGGCTTATAGGCGCGCCTCCGGGATATGTGGGATATGAAGAAGGCGGGCAGCTTACCGAAAAAGTCCGCCGCAGGCCTTACTGCGTGATCCTTCTTGATGAGATGGAAAAAGCGCATCGTGACGTGTTCAATATCCTTCTTCAAATACTTGATGACGGCAGGCTTACGGATAATCAGGGGCATGTGGTGGATTTCAAAAACACTATCATTGTGATGACGTCCAATATCGGCACTCAATATTTTACCGATAAAACAAGGTCAAAGAAAGACATAGACAGGTCAGTGCTTAATGAGGTGAAACAGCATTTCCGTCCGGAATTCCTGAACCGCATCGACGAAACGGCCGTCTTTAACCAATTAACAGAAGACGATATCCTGAAAGTAGTCAGCCTGGAACTGGGCGAGATCGTAGAGCGATTGACAAAAAGGAATATCAAAGTCGCGGTCACGGACGCGGCTAAAAAAGAACTCGCCAGACGCGGGTACGATCCGGACTACGGCGCGCGTCCGCTGAAGAGACTTATCCAGAAAGAAATACAGGACAGGATGGCGATGGAGCTTTTGGAGGGTAAAATATCCGAAGGTTCAAATATTCGCGTGGATCTCAACAAGAAAAAAGGGACATTTGTGATCGAAGAACAGGGTGAGAAGAAACAGGGCGCGTAAAAATGAGAAAATATGATCTCGTTAAAATATTTAAAGCTCTTGCGGACCATACGAGACAGGAAATACTTAGCCTGCTGTCAAAAGAGGAAATGAATGTCACGGACATATGTTCGGGATTCAAAACATCGCAGCCCACTATTTCACATCATCTCCAGATATTGCGGAATTGTGACCTGATCGATCAGCGCCGGGACGGCAAGAATATTTATTACTGTGTAAGACAGGAGATCATTAACGATGTGTTCGGGACGGTTGTCCGAAAAATGCGCATAAAAGTCGAAATCAGAAAAAAATAAATAGTATATTTTCCATATTACGAAGAGGGAAATTTCTCTTTTTTTCCAGAGACTTAATGGTATAATCAAGCATACGTAACATGGATGTTACCAGAAGATGCGGCGCACACCCCAGAAAGTCAATGATGACGTTTTCGGGACTTTTGTCCGGGAAATGTACGGCCGGATGCCATAAAACACTAGCGGAAATAAGGAGTCAGTGCATATGCACTGTTATGAGGGTATAACAGTAAAAAAGAGGTTATAGGTGAAAGTAAAGATCCAGGACATAGAAAAAATAGTAAAAAAGCATGGCGGCGAAAAGGGCGCGGTGATCCCGATATTGCAGGATATCCAGGGTTCTTACGGGTATGTCCCCAGAGAAGCCGTTAAAGTTATAGCCCGTGAACTTTCAATATTCCCCGTGGTGGTTTACGGGATCCTGACATTTTACACCCAGTTTTATCTCACACCGCGTGGAAAACATACAATAAAGGTGTGCCAGGGAACCGCCTGTTATGTTATGGGCGGCAAAGAAATACTGGATCATTTATCAAAAGCGCTGGAGATTACCGAAGGTGAAACGACAGCCGACGGAATGTTCTCTTTAGAAAGAGTGGCGTGTCTCGGGTGCTGTGGTATGGCGCCCGTTATCATGATCGACAAAGATTTTCACGGCAAATGCACGATTCAGAAACTTAAAACTTTAATAGAGGAATATCGCGCGAAGAAGTGACAGGGGACAGCATGGCAAAGAATGAAATAACAGTTTTAATATGCCAGGGAACCGCTTGTGTGTCGGGAAAGGCGCCGCAAATAAGAGAGGCACTCGAATCGGAGGTCAAGAAAGCGAAGCTCGGGAGATCCGTTAAAGTTGATTTTACCGGATGCCATGGTTTTTGCCAGAGGGGCCCCATAATTATCATAGAACCCGAAGGCATTTTTTATTGTGATGTAAAGCTTGAAGATGTTCATGAAGTCGTGCAATCGCATCTAAAGGAAAATACGATAGTCGAAAGGCTTTTGTACAAGGATCCGGCCACCGGTAAAGCCGTCCCGCATTACAGGGATATAACTTTTTACAAAGATCAGCAGCGGATAGTCCTGGCTAATTGCGGGCACATAAATCCGGAAGAGATAAGTGAATATCTGGATGCCGGCGGATATCAAGCCTTGAAGAAAGCGATGAGCGAAATGGGCGCGGAGAAAGTGATAAACGAGATCAAGAAGTCCGGATTGCGCGGACGGGGAGGCGCCGGGTTTTCCACCGGGGTAAAATGGGGTTTGTGCCGCGCGGCAAAAGGGAAAGTGAAATACGTCATATGCAACGCGGATGAAGGCGACCCGGGCGCGTTCATGGATCGCAGCATACTTGAAGGAGATCCTCATGCGGTGATCGAAGGGATCATTATCGCCGGTTACGCGATCGGGGCCGGGGAAGCTTATGTGTACTGCCGCGCCGAATATCCGCTTGCGCTTAAGAGATTAAAGAAGGCCATAGCACAGGCCGAAGAAAAAGGTTTTCTGGGAAGGAACATATTGGGAACAGAGTTTTCGTTCGCAATAAAGGTGAAAGAAGGCGCCGGAGCGTTTGTTTGCGGAGAGGAAACCGCGCTGATCGCGTCTGTCGAGGGACGCCGGGGTATGCCCAGGCCGCGTCCTCCCTTCCCCGCTAACGAAGGTTTGTGGGGGAAACCGACCCTGATCAACAATGTCGAGACTTTCGCGAATATAAGCCATATTCTTGTCGAGGGCGCGGAATGGTTCTCTTCTATCGGCACTGGAACAAGCAAGGGGACAAAAGTGTTCGCGCTTGCCGGCAAGGTCAAGAATACGGGATTGATCGAAGTTCCGATGGGGACGACGATAAGAGAACTTGTATTCGGCCCGGGCGGCGGCATGCTTGACGCGAAAGCGGGATTTAAAGGCGTTCAGATAGGCGGGCCTTCGGGCGGATGCCTTCCGGAGAGCCTTCTGGATACGCCCATCGACTATGAATCCATAACGAAGACCGGCGCCATAATGGGATCCGGCGGTATGGTGGTGCTTGATGAAAAAGCCTGCATGGTGGATATAGCGAAATTTTTCTTAAAATTCACTGTAGCGGAATCATGCGGAAAATGTGTTCCTTGCAGAGTAGGTTTAAAAAGGATGCTTGAAGTTACAGAAGAGATATCGTCGGGCAACGGTAAAGAGGAACATCTGCAATTCCTTCAGGAAATGGGAGAGAACATCCGTAAAACAGCGCTTTGCGGGCTTGGGAACACCGCGCCCAACCCGGTGCTTACGACATTAAAGTATTTTGCTGATGAGTATAAGGCCCACATAGAAGACAAGACGTGCCCCGCTCATGTTTGCACCGGCCTGATAAAATTCGAGGTCATTGAAGAAAAATGCGTTAAATGCGGTTTATGCTATAAGGCATGCCCGGCGGGTGCGATTGAGTGGGAACCAAAAGGAAAAGCGAAAATAGACAAAGAAAAATGCATAAAGTGCAAAGCATGTATTGAAGCATGCCGTTTTAAGGCGATAAGATGATAAGAATAAACATAAACGGAAAAGATATCACGACGCAAGCTGGTAAGACCGTCTTCGAAGCGGCCACGGATGCCGGTATTTATATACCGAATCTTTGTTATCATCCGGACATCGCTCCTATAGGCGCCTGTCGTTTATGTATTGTCGAGATCGAAGGAGCCAGGGACTTAACCACTTCATGTACGGCTTGCGCCTCAGAAGGTATGATTGTAAGAACAGAGACCCCCGAAATACGTAAACTTCGGGCGGAGGTCTTATGGATGATATTAAGTGAACACCCGGCGGATCTCGAACCTTCTTCGCAGCTTAAAAAGGTGGCCGATTGGATAGGCATAGAAGAAAAGCTCACAGGGTATGTTCCGCGCACAAAAGGCCTGCCGGTGATATCGGATGAGCCGCTCTTTACAAGAGATCTCGACAGGTGCATTCTCTGCGGGAGGTGCGTGAGGTTTTGCCAGGCAGTAAGGGAGATCGGAGCGATCGGCCTTGCTCACCGGGGAACGGATGCGCTTGTGTCGACGGGAGTGGACAGTGAAATAAAAGACTCCGGGTGTAAGTTCTGCCGTGCTTGTGTTGAGGTCTGTCCGACAGGCGCTTTGAGAGACAAGATACAATTCGATGAAAAAGATAAGAAAGCTGTGCTCCTGCCATGCGAGCATGCCTGTCCTGCCGGCATTGATGTATCGCGGTATGTGCGGTTGATCGCCGAAGGGCGTTTTCAGGACGCTCTTGAAGTGATACGCGAGACGGTCCCGTTCCCGCATGTGCTGGGTTGCGTATGTACGCATCCATGTGAAGAAAAATGTTTCAGAGATGATGTGAACGATCCCATAGCGATACGGGCGTTGAAAAAGTTTGTCGCGGAAAAAGATTCCGGCGCTTGGCGGAAAAAAGTTAAGATCGCCCCCGATACGGGAAAGCGAGTGGCTATAGTGGGTTCCGGGCCGGCGGGATTGACCGCCGCGTGGTTTTTGCGCAAGTCCGGACATACGGTTACCGTTTTTGAGGCTATGCCTGAAGCGGGCGGCATGATGAGGTCTACCATACCAAGATACCGGCTACCGGCGGATATTTTGGATAAAGAGATCGCGGATATCATGAAGATAGGTGTTGAGATAAAAATCAACGCGAAGATCGGATCTACCGATGAGTTGTTCGATCAGGGATCCGACGCGATATTTTTGGCATTAGGCGCTTCACACGGCATGAAGATGGGAATACCGGGTGAAGAAGACCCGCGTGTACTGGACGGCATATCGGTCTTAGAAGCGATAAACTTCGGACGGGAAATAGATCTTAGCGGCAAGATAGCGGTTGTCGGCGGAGGTAATGTCGCTATTGATGTGGCGAGAAGCGCGCTTAGAATTGGCGCTGAGAAAGTGACCATGCTATATCGTCGTAGCCGTTCCGAGATGCCAGCGGCGCCCGAAGAGATAGAAGAAGCATTGGAAGAAGGAGTTGTAATAGATTTTCTCACAACGCCGGTTGCGGTGCGGACTGAAAAAAACAAGCTGATCCTTGAGAGCATCCGCATGGAGCTTGGCGATGCGGATTCGAGCGGTAGACGCCGTCCTGTCCCGATCGAAGGCAGTGAGTTTATCGTCGAAGCAGACAGCCTGGTAATGGCCATCGGGCAAAGGCCGGATGTGCCGGCGGGACTTAACGTTTCAACGGATAAGAAGGGACGCATCATTGCGGATCCGGAAACGCTTGCCGCGTCACGGGAAGGCGTATTCGCCGGGGGAGATGTCGTTACCGGCCCGGACTCCATTATTTCAGCAATACAGGCCGGGAGGGTAGCGGCGGATTCCATAGAGAAGTGTCTTGGCGGCGCCGGCAGGATCGACCAAAGGATAGTGCCGCTTGAGGAAATTGATGTTTGTTTCGGCAGGGAAGAGGGGTTTGCCGACAGGGAGCGCGTAAAGATTCCGGTCCGTCCGGTGAAAAAAAGAATAAATGATTTTCTGCAAGTCGAAAAAAGCTTCGATGAAGAAGCAGCAACAAGAGAAGCTTCACGGTGCCTGAGATGTCAGGCCAGGCTCGAGATCTCCGCGGCTCCGTTGCCGCCGGAGAAGCCGTAACATAACAATATTATGAACAGCGCGCTTTTATTGGTCATCGGGGTAGCGGTCTATTTTTTGGCGTACGTTTTTTACGGGAGGCATCTTTCGAACCTCTTCGGCATAAGGCCCCCCCCACTCCAGCGCATAAATTCAAATGACGGCATTGATTATGTTCCGACAAAAGCGCCCGTGGTGTTCGGACACCACTTCGCGTTTATCGCCGGCGCCGGCCCAATCGTCGGACCCGTTCTGGGCGCGTGTTTCGGATGGGTGCCGGTGATATTATGGGTGATCTTCGGATGCGTATTTATCGGCGCGGCAGAAACGCGTAAAAACTTGACACAGGTCCCTCTATATTTTAAACTTAACGGTATATTACATAAAACAGGGAGGTAATAAAAAATGTTGAACTCATTCGGAAGAAAATTGTTCTTGTCGTGCGTTTTTTCTATCGCGGTTCTTTTTGCGGTTCCTTCTGTCCGGGTTCAGGCAGAAGACGTAAAGAAAGAAGAGAAAACGTTGGATGCGGAGAAGCTGAAAGAAAAAAGGAACACACTCATAAAGAAAAAAGAGGCCGAACGTCAAAAGAAGCGTACCGCCTTAAAGAAAAAAGAAAACGCCGCAGCCGATAAAAAAGCCAGACAAGATAAGAGAGCCGCCGATAAAAAAGCCAGACAAGATAAGATAGCGTTGGAAAAAAACGCTAAAAAGGAAAGGGCTCAAGCGGCAAAGAGAGCCAAAGAGAAGAGAAGCCAAAAGAGGCAAAGTGAAACAAAGAAAACACAAGAAGCGGAAACAAAAAGACCGGTTACAAAGACAAAAAAAGAGTCAAAAGTAGATGACCTTTTACAAAAAGGCAGGGATCAATATCGCGACGGCGATCTTAACAAAGCCGAAAGCACCTTCAAGAAAGCTCTCGGCGTAGATCCCAAGAACTGGAAAGCGCAATTCTACGTGGAGAAAAAAATACCTGCCCGGCGTAAAGAGATAGAACGCACAAAACGCATAAAACAGCAGCAGGAAACCAAACGGAGAGCTCTTAAAAAGGCAAAAGTTTCCGCGCCCAGGCGGGAAAATGCCGGCAGCGCGGAAGAAAGCGTAGACAAAGAAAAACAGAAACAACTGAAAAAACAGAAAGAAGCCAGAGCGGAAGAGCTGCGGAAACAAGAAAAGGCGAAAAAAGACGCTCTTAAAAAAGAACAGGAAGTGCTGAACAAGCAAAAGCAGGCAAAAGAGAAAAAGCAGTTTGAGGAAAAAAAACAGGCCGAACAGGAAAAACGCATAGCCGAAGAAAAGAAAGCTCAGGATATAAAAAAGAAAGCACAGAAAGAAAAGAAACAAAAACAGGCTGAGCGCGGCAAGAAGAGACGCAGCTCTAAAAGAGAGCTGGCGGCGCCCGAAAAGAAGGCGGTCAAGGAAGTGACAAAACCCGCCTCGGTCAAAAAAGAGCCGGTCAAAAAAGCGGAAAAAACTGCGCCCGCGGTTTCGGATAGTGACAGAAAAAAGATAAACAAGCTTTACGAGGAAGGCCTGTTCCACTATTACATGGACGAGCTTGATGACTCAAAAAATATGTTCCATCAAATCCTCGCGATAGATCCCAACGACAAAGAAGCAAAACAGTACCTTGATAAAAAGATACCCGCGAAAGAGAAAAAACTTAATCGCGGAAAAAAGAAAGAATAACTTAAAAAAAAGAAAATACGATGATAAAAACATCAATTTTTTGTTTAAGTATCGCGGCAATATATTTGACGTACAGCGGACAATGCGCGGCGGCACAGGGGATCGAGGCCAAAAATGCGGTACCGCGGGAAGTGAAAATTGACAAGAACTACGACGGCGTTATCGATGCGATCGAGACTTATGACGCGAACGGCGTGATAGTCGCGGTTACCGCCGATACCACCGGTGACGGCAAAATGAACGAATGGATCTATTACGAAACAGGGAAACCTATAAGAGCCGAGAAAGACACTAACGCCGACGGCAAACCGGACACCTGGCTGGATTATTAAGCGACGCGCTACACTGAGTATTGAGTATCCACTCACGACTTGAGTCTTAATTACCAAGATATTGCGCGAAAACTATTTTGTACAGGAACGCCCCCAGGAGACATCCTATTACCGGGCCGAGGATCGGCACCCACGAATAACCCCAGTCGGAATCCCGTTTACCGGGTATCGGCAGTAGAAAATGCGCTATGCGCGGCGATAGATCGCGGGCTGGATTGATCGCGTAACCGGTAGGCCCGCCGAGTGACAACCCTATGCTAAAAACAAGCAAACCAACTACATACGGCCCCACGCCCTTGCCGATAGAATTGTGTATGTCAAAGATGCACAGGACTCCCAAAAGAAGCATGGCCGTCGCGATGATTTCGGTAAGCAAATTAAGGCCGTGTTTGCGGATCGCCGGTACCGTACAGAATATCATCAGCTTATGGTCGGGGTTATCAGTCGCTTCCCAGTGCGGTTTGTAGGCAAGCCATACCAGTACCGCCCCGATGAACGCCCCGATGAACTGCCCGGCGAAATAGGGAACCGTTTGAGGCAGGGTCAATTTGCCGATCGCCATGAAGCCGATAGTAACGGCCGGGTTAACATGTCCGCCGCTTACCCATCCTGAGACATATACGGCCATTGCGACGGCAAATCCCCAACCCGTGGCTATAACTATCCATCCGGAATTCTCGCCCTTACTTTTTTTAAGAAGCACGTTCGCTACTACGCCGTCTCCCAGGAGAACAAGCACCATTGTTCCGATAAGCTCGCCTATAAAAATACGCATGACACCTCCGGTTTCTTGACTTGTACCTATAACTCAAATATACTTCAAAAAGAGTGCGGGGCAACATTTTTCACAAAAACATAAATAAAAACAATAATATGGATATTCCGGCCGTCAAAACCGATCAGACAACGGGCATTATGTACAGGGTATGGGAAGCGGGCCCGGGTTCTTCCGAAACCGTGCTTCTCCTTGTCCATGGGCTTGGAGCGTACGGCGGACGCTGGGCATACATGGCGAATTTTTTGAGTGGCAACAATATTTCTTCATATGCCATAGAATTAAGAGGGTTCGGGGAGACTAAAAGTTTAAAAGGGCATGTCGAGTCTTTTAACGTGTATTTCAAGGATATACACAGGCTGAACGATATCATCAGGGCGGAACATCCGGGCAAGGAAGTTGTTTTACTGGGTAGCAGCATGGGAGGGCTTATATCTTTTCTTATAGCCGCGCTGTTCCCTGAGATGTTCGACGGGCTTATCTGTATCTCACCGGCGTTCACCAGCAATTTAAAATTCAAAGCGACAGATTATATTGAGATCTTTTTTGAGGCGTTGTTTAAACCGAAAAGGCAGTTCAGGATGCCGTTTAAATCGCGGATGTGTACACGTGACGAGGAGTGCGTCAGGGATTTGGATAATGACCATCGTGAACACAGGTTGGCTACGTCCAGATTATTGTTCGATATAGCTATCGCGCAGGTGCAGGCGCAGTTTTTTAAAGGATGGATAAGAACGCGTACATTATTTTTGCTCGCCGAACATGACGAATTGGTGATACCGGGAAGCAGTAAAAAAATATTCAGAAAATTAAAGACAAGAAATAAGACCATGATTTCATATCAGGGGATGTATCACGGCCTTGAGATAGACAGGGGTAAAGAGAAGGTATTCTCGGATATACTGTACTGGATCCGGAACGGCCGGGGACGCTCAAGATGAATGTCACATATTTTCTATTAAAACTGCTGGCGTTTAAAGCGAAAGCGTTCGCCGAGGCCACCCGGGATCCGGACACCGCCCAGGCGAAAGTTCTTTTTGAATATCTTAAGCGCAACAAAGCGACTGAATACGGTCTGAAACACGGGTTCGCGGAGATAAAGTCTGTGGCGGTGTATCAAGCAGGTGTTCCGTTAAACGACTACAAGACACTCCGGCCGTACATAGACCGCGCGGCCGATGGGGAAAAGAACCTCCTTACTGTGGACGCGCCTGTCTTTTTTGATCTTACCAGCGGGACCACCGGCAAATCGAAGATCATACCCGTTACGCGATATTCATGCCGGAAGAACGCCGAAATAATGGCTATCTGGGCGTATCATATCGCCATGAGCCACCCGGGCACACTTGACGGAAAGATACTTGCCGTCATCAGCCAGGGGACGGAATGTTATACAAGCGCCGGGATACCTTGCGGCGCGGCAAGCGGGCACGCGTATCAAAACTTGCCCGCTCTCATAAAGCGTTTTTATGTCCTTCCGCATGAAATTTTTAATATAAAAGATTTCGAGGCGAGGTACTATTGCATATTGCGCGTTGCTCTTGCGCATAATGTTACAACGTTCGCGACATTAAATCCAAACACAGCGGTCCTTTTGTGCCGTAAGATCGCCGGATGGCAGGAGCGCCTCATCAAGGACATAGAAAAAGGAACGATTGATAAAGATCTAAATATTTCCGGGGATATCCGATCGGCCATCGAGAAACGATTAAAGCCGAATCCCGTCCGCGCGGCCGCACTCAGACGCATCCTGGATGAAAAAAAAGAACTGTTGCCGAAAGATTTCTGGCCCGGATTGGAACTGATAGAATGCTGGAAAGCCGGTACGATGAAATTGTATCTGAAAGAGATACCGGTATATTTCGGTCGAGTGTCTATAAGGGATATCGGCTGCCTTTCAACAGAAGCGCGCAGCTCTATCCCCACAAGCGATAAAGGCGCCAGCGGGGTGCTTGCCATAAACACAAACTTTTATGAATTTATTCCGGCCGAGGATATGGAGAAAGAGAATAAGCGTTTTCTCTTATGTTCCCAGCTTGAAAAGGACAAGCAATATTGCCTTGTGGTAACGACCCCGAGCGGGCTGTACAGGTACAATACGGACGATATTATCC
Organism: Candidatus Omnitrophota bacterium; assembly: GCA_018813285.1. GTDB lineage: Bacteria > Omnitrophota > Gorgyraeia > Tantalellales > Tantalellaceae > JAHJBY01. Next base: position 9,512 of record JAHJBY010000048.1, on the reverse strand, counting down.
TTGTCACCGGATTTTTTGGGAAAACGCCTTTAATAGAGTTCGTTCAGAAGAGGGGTGACGTCGCGTCATTCGCCGGAGAAAAATTATACGGATCACAAGTGAATAAAGCCGCAGGCAATGTCCTGGCACGGCGCGAGATAATGATAGATTTTTTCTGCGCCTGCATGGAAAAAGACATAATGCCGCGTTACGCGTTCTTGGTGGAATTCGCGGGCGATCCGCCCCTTTCTGAGAAAAAAAGCTTCCTTGCGGACCTTGAAAAAGAACTGTGCGCCGCAAGCAGGGAATACGAGTATGTGCGAGACGCGCAGCTTCTTTCTTCGCCTGTTCTTTTGGTCGTGGCCAAAGGGGAATTCGAGAAATACCGCGCGAAACGCGTGAAAGAAGGCGTCCACGACGGCCAGTTCAAGATACCGGAATTAACGCGTGACCTGGATTTTCAGAAAAATTTCATTATCGAAGAAAAAATAGGATTGGAATGATCCTTAAGACAGGCTTCGCGTTGCCACCAGATCGATCCCCGTATTCAGAACATCTTTGATTATAACGTCACCGGCCTTGACCGGCGCCTGTACACTCACTTTAAACGCGAGCTTCAGCACTTTGACGGCGAGTTCTTTAGGTATGGTTCCCGCCGTTTTCACCGGCAAGAGCGCAATACCGGACCCGGATATCCTGACGGTGGTTGTGACGACCCGTTCAGGATGGAATATCTCTTTCTCCGCGTATTTCACACCGCGCGGGCAGGTATTTCCCTGCACATCGATGATATGCTCTTTATCGCAGGTGACGTCCAGGCGGCACCCAATGGGGCAGGTTATGCAGATAAGCTCTTTTTTCATTGCGTATCCTCACTTCTAAAAAACACTTCAAGATGCCGCGTGTTGTCCGGGATCACATCAAGCCGGATCCGCTGCATTTCGCTCGGGAAGATCTTCTTATATTTTTTTGTGTAAAGCTCATCGGTATCTGTTTTAATGACCAGCGTAACGTTTTGAACCGGAGCCATGCACCTCAACGACAGAAGGGCTTTCCCGCCTTGCCGGACCTTGGTCGGAAGAACGTAACGCACCATATTGCCCGCGCTAACCGGGATCTCAGCGCCTCCTTTAAGTTCTCCTTTTATGTAAAGCGCGGCCCGCGCGCCGCAATACGACGATTCTTCGGATACATAATCAACCAGATCATGAACATGCAGAACATTGCCGCACGCGAAAATACCCGGCACCGAAGTCATAAGGTTCGCGTCAACCAATGCCCCGCGCGTTACGTCGTCCAGCACGATGCCGGCTTTTAACGAGAGTTCGTTTTCAGGTATTAACCCCACTGAAAGAAGCAGACAGTCGCAGTCCAGGCTGAAGCTGCCTTTATCCAATGGATCAAAGTGTTTATCTATCGGGGATACGTCCACGCTTTCTATTCTCCGGGTGCCCTTGATATTCGTGATAGCGTGCGAAAGATAAAGAGGAATATCAAAATCATTCAGGCATTGGACGATATTACGGTTTAATCCGCCCGGGCATGCCTGTACTTCGATGACCGCTTTTACATGAGAACCTTCCCAAGTAAGGCGCCTGGCCATTATGAGCCCTATATCTCCGGATCCCAGGATAACGATCTCTTTGCCCGGCAGGTACCCGCGGATATTAGACATTTTTTGAGCGAAACCGGCGGTCATGATGCCGGCCGGCCGGCTGCCCGGTATGGCAATATTGCCGCGGTTCCTTTCACGGCAGCCCATGGCCAGTATGACGGCGGCGGCATTGACCTCCATCGTGCCTTTTTCCTCGGAAAGGACGATGATCTCTTTACCATTTTCGCCGGCGAGGATATCAAGCGCGCAGGCGTTTGTCAGCACTTCGATATTTTTAGCGCGCACCGCTTCTATGCAGCGTTCGGCATATTCCGGGCCTGTCAGTTCTTCCTTGAAATGATGCAGGCCGAACCCGTTGTGGATACATTGCATAAGTATCCCGCCGGGCGTGTTTTCTCTTTCGATGATAAGGATGTCGTTTATGCCGGAATTTTTAAGGGCTAAAGCGGCCTCCAGCCCCGCGGGGCCGGCGCCGATGATAAGCGCATCGACCTTACGCCTCACGTCGCCCCTCCTTTTGTTTCCGGCAGCGGAACGATCTCTGATCCCGGGCCCTTTTTAGTGATCTTTTCCATAGGTATTCCGGTCTCTCTTCCGATGATCCGCATGATCCTGGAGGTGCAAAAACCTGCCTGGCATCTGCCGGAGCCCGCCCGGGTCTCAAACTTTATCGCGTCTAATGTTATGTGCCCCCTCCGGATAGAGGCGACTATTTCCGCCTCGGTGACGTTTTCACAGCGGCAGACAAGTTTTGAATAATCCTTATTCGCATTGACGGCCTCTTCCAGTTTTTTGAACTTACGGTTCTCTATAAAAGCCCTGACCCGGGTGATAGCTTTTCTTTTTGGGTTAAAGTCCGGCCGCACATCCGGGTTAAGCCCCTCTTTAAGCAGGATATCGCGCGCCATTTCCGCTATGGCGGGCGAGGCGGTAAGGCCGGGCGATTGTATTCCAGCGACGTTTATAAAACCTTTTATCTTTGTGGGGCCGATAATAAAATCGTTACCTGTCGCGACAGGTCTTATCCCCACGAAAGAAGTGATGATATCCGTTGTCCGGACATCGGGGACCATCTTCTGCGCGTGCGAGAAAACTATCTGCAGGCCGGCGCGCGTGGTGCTGAAATCGTCTTTTGTGTCGATATCCACGGCCGTCGGGCCTACCATTACGGGGCCGTCGACCGTTGGTATTACCAGCATCCCCTTCGATATTTTTGTCGGCACGGGAAATATAACGCGATGAATAAGAGTGCCGACGCGTTTATCCAGCAGGTATTCTTCGCCTTTCCGCGGGAGTATCTTAAAATCTTTCAGGCCTACGAGGCGGGCCATATCGTCCGCGTAAAGGCCGGCGGCGTTAATAACGAATCGGCTTGATAACTTAAGACCGCTTTCTGTTACAAGCTCAAGGCTGTCTTTCTTCCGGTTTATCTTTATCACCTTCGCCGATGTAAGCAGTTCGACCCCGTTCTGAACAGCGTTCTCTACAAGCGCGAAACAATATTCATAAGGACCGATAATGCCCGCGGTGGCCGCGTGAAGCGAACCCAACACATCCGGGCTCAGGTGAGGCTCCATCTCCAGTGTGCGCTTCGCGCCGAGAAGCTCCATGTAAGGCACGTTGTTTTCCCTGCCCTGTTCGTAGAAATCGTTCAGGATCCGGAGTTCTTCTTCCGTAAAAGCGACCATAAGTTCACCGCGCCTCTCAAAAGGGAACTCCAACTCTTCACTAAGCCGGTCGAACATGCGGTTCCCCGCGAGTTCAAGCTTTCCCTTGAGCGTTCCCGGCGTTGAATGGAACCCCGCGTGTATGATCCCGGAATTTGCCTTACTGGTCCCGAAAGAGACATCGACCTCTTTATCCAAAAGAGCGATATCAAGCGCGTACCGCGCAAGTTCCCGGGCAATGGCGGCGCCGACTACACCGGCGCCGATTATGGCGACATCAAATTTATCTTTCATTTTACAGTTCCTTGACTTCGTGCTATAAGTAAAATATACTTCAAAAAGGGCCAGAGTCAAAAAAACGAAAGGATTATATACCTTATGAGCAAATATATACTTGCCCTGGACCAGGGGACGACAAGCTCGCGGGCCATTGTGTTCGACCACTTCGGCAAAATAGTATCCTCCGATCAAAAAGAATTCACGCAAGTCTTTCCGAAACCGGGATGGGTGGAACACAACCCAATAGAGATATGGAAAACACAGAAACAGGTGGCCATCTCCGCTATAAAGAAAGCCGGCATCGATGCCGGCAAGATCAGTTCGATCGGGATCACCAATCAAAGAGAGACAACGGTTCTATGGGAACGCGATACGGGTAAACCCGCGCATAACGCTATTGTGTGGCAGTGCCGGAGAACAACAGAACTGTGCAAAAAACTAAAGAAGAAGGGATATGAGAAGGTCGTACGAAAAAAAACAGGACTTTTGATCGACCCGTATTTTTCCGGGACAAAGATCATGTGGATGATGGAGCACGTCCCGGGCCTGTCGGAACGCGCCAGGCGCGGCGATATTTGTTTCGGCACCATAGACTCGTGGCTGCTTTTCAACCTTACCGGTGAGCATATCACCGAGCCCACCAATGCCTCAAGGACACTTCTTTTTAATATCAACACAGGCAAGTGGGACAAAGACCTGTTGAACATTTTCGGTGTGTCTTCCAGCATGCTGCCTTCCATCGCGCCGTCAAGCGGATGTTTTGCCATGACAAAAAAGAAGATCTTCGGACGAAGCATCCCGGTAGGGGGCATTGCCGGAGATCAGCAGGCAGCACTCTTTGGGCAGGCATGTTTTAAAAAAGGAGACACGAAAAATACTTATGGAACAGGCTGTTTCGTGCTGATGAACACCGGAAAAACACCGATCTTATCAAAGAATAAGCTCTTAACCACCGTGGCCTGGGACATCGGCGACGGGTTGGAATACGCGCTGGAAGGCGCTGTATTCATCGGCGGCGCTGTGGTAAAATGGTTAAGGGATCAGCAGAAAACCATCGCGACAGCGGCGGATTCTGAAACGCACGCGCGTTCGGTGAAAAGCGCCGACGGAGTGTACTTTGTACCGGCGTTCGTGGGATTAGGCGCGCCGTACTGGGACCCGGGCGCCCGGGGAGCGATCTTTGGATTGACCCGTGGGACTTCGCGGAAACATATCACAAGGGCCGCGCTCGAAAGCATTGCTTTTCAGTCATACGATCTCATCAAGGCGCAGGAGGAAGATATAGGACATAAGGTGAAGTCACTTAAAGTGGATGGCGGCGCGTCCGTTAATTCATTTCTCATGCAGTTCCAGGCGGATATTCTGGGTATCCCGGTCATTTCTTCGGCAATACCGGAGACAACCGCGTTGGGCGCGGCGTACCTGGCGGGTCTATCGTGCGGGTACTGGAAGAGTAAAAAAGACATTGTAAACAATTGGCATATGAGAAAGACCTTCAAACCTGAATTTGACGCGGAAAAACGCGCAAGAAGGCTCTCTGGATGGAAACACGCGGTTGCGGCAACAATGAAATTTAAGCCGGGAGGATAGAAGATGGAGATATATAAACTTCTGGAAAAAGTGCGGAGAGACCGTCCGATAATACACTACATCACGAACCTGGTGACCATGAATGATTGCGCCAGCCTGGTAAAAATACTCGGCGGATTTCCTTTAATGACGCATGCGCGGGAAGAAGCCGAGACGATGACAAAATATTCATCCGCGCTTGTCCTGGATATCGGCACATTGGAGGCGCGTGTGGCCGAAGCCATGAAAAGCTCCGCCGTTGTGGCAAACAGCATGGGGATACCCGTGATCCTCGATATTTGCGGCGTCGGGGCTTCAAGATTCAGAGATGACAAAGCGATGGAGATCGCCGCCGAGACGCGGATAGACCTTATAAAAGGCAATATCAGGGAGATCGCGAAATTTTCCGGTAAACAGATCAGGCTGAAAAGCATCGATCCCGTTATGGTTCTGGGTAGAGCCGTAGAACTTGCCGTGGGGTTTTCAAAGCAAAGAAAATGCACGGTTGTTATAGCGGGTAACCCATCCGTGGTCGCCGGAGCCGGCAAGCATTTCGTTGTTAAAAACGGTCATGACATGCTGAGTCAGGTCGTGGGAGCCGGCAGCATGGGCACCGCGGTGATAGGCGCTTTTGCCGCGGTGGAAAAAGACCTCGCGCTGGCAGCCGTTGCCGGGCTTTGCTGCTACAGGATAGCGGCGGAACTTGCCGCCGCGGAAAGCAGGGGCCCCGCCGTTTTTAAAATGAACATGTTGGATAACCTGTATCAGCTTACAGAAGACCAGATAGAAAAAATGCGGAGAATAGAATGACACGCGGATATTATTTTATAACAGACCATGCCCTGAGCAGGCAGGGTGTCATCAACGACGTGCGGGATGCCGTTCAAGCCGGGGCTGTCGGCGTGCAGTACAGGAACAAGATCTCCACTACTCGTGATATGTATCTTGAGGCGTGTGAACTAAGAAAAATATGCAAGAAGATCCCGCTTATCATAAATGACAGGGTGGATATAGCACTTGCCGCGGACGCCGACGGCGTTCATCTGGGCGGGAAAGACCTTCCATATGAGGCGGCAAGAAGCCTTATGGGTAAATTCAGGATCGTCGGGGTGACTGTGCGCTCGGTCGACGCGGCCGTTGATATGGAGAGAGAAGGCGCGGATTATTTAGGTGTTGGCCCCATATACCACAGCACAACCAAAGGCACAAGCATCGCCCCGATCGGCGTTTCGATGATACGCGATATCAAAAAGGCATGCCTTGTTCCCATCGCGGCGATAGGCGGGATCAACCTCAAGAACGCTCATGAATGCCTCGATGCCGGGGCGGACGTGCTATGCGCGCTTTCCGCGGTGATCACCGCGGATGACGTTAAAGCGGAAGTGGCTAAATTCTGCGCGTTACTTCGATAAAACGATCTTATTCCGCGTAACCCACAGGCTGAGTCAGCACGATCTTCTGGTTTTCCTTAAGCCCCATAATTTCAGCTAATCGTATTCGGTCTACCCAGCCCAATACAACCGTTGAGAGTCCTTCTGAAGCGCAGAATAAATACACGTTTTGTGAGATAAACCCCGTATCAGTCGCTGAATAGAAATCCGTGATCGTTTTGTCACCGCTCATCTTCGACAGGTCCGCGACGAATATAAGATCGACCGGCGCTATTTGGGTAAAAGCCTGCAGGCCGCAAGCGGCGCGTATATCTTGTGCCAGGACAGGCTGCAAAACATTCTGGCCGGCATCATACAAGTACAATCCTTTTTCCATCGCTACATAGATATCGATCTCTTGCCAGTTCCTGGCCGAAGGCGCGGTCCGCCTGCCGGAATCCGGCCTGTTCACCCCGAAAGCCGCCCACAAAAGATCAGAAAGCACTTCTATCGGCAGCGGTTCAGAACTGAACGACCTTGATGACTGTCGTTCCGAAAGCGCTTCCATCAACAATTTCCCTTTCTCAAGCCGCGGCGCGGAGAGTTTGATCGGTTCTAACTCTTCCGCCAAAACACCGCACGCGCCGGAAAAAAGAAATGTCACCGTGGATAGCACAAGAAAAGCCGGCCATAAATATTTTCTCATGAGAGTGATCATAATGCCTCCTTTTGCGGTTCTATGAAATAAGTATAATGGTTCCTCGGCGTATGGCAAAGCCCATGTTCTTATTCATCGCTTCTCGCCTCTATCCTTGTGCCTTGACACTATGTGCGCTCTTGTGTCCTTGCACACTCGGCCCCATCTGTGATAGAATCCCTACATGACAATGGAACACGAGCTTTACATGAGGCAGGCACTCAATGAGAGCCGCAAAGCGTTTGACGCGGACGAAGTCCCTGTTGGCGCGGTTATTGTCCATAAAGGCGAAGTGATCGGCCGTGGGCATAACCAGATAAAAACGCTTAAAGACCCCACTGCTCACGCCGAGATGATCGTTATCACACAGGCAAGCGCCCATTTAGAGAATGAACGTTTGACGGATTGCGTGCTTTACGTGACGCTTGAATCATGCGCGATGTGCGCGGGAGCGGCGATCCTGGCGAGGCTAAAAGCAATAGTCTTCGGCGCTTGGGATCCCAAAACCGGTGCGTGCGGTTCAGTGATCGATCTTACCAAACCGGGACTTTTTAATCATACGCTTGAAGTGCAAGGCGGCATCATGGAAGCCGAATGCCGCGATATCCTGCAGAAATTCTTCTTAGCTAAAAGGTGACACATCACCGAACAACCAGTATGCAACTTGTATACAACATAATATTTCTGAAATATAATTAAGTTGTAAACCATTTCCTCTTGATTTACCGCATCCGTATACAACTTGTTGACAAGTAATAATTTTTAATATATACTTAAGTTGTCTACATAGGAGCCAGCATGGATATAAGATCCACGATCAAAGAAGCTTTAGATAATAACGGGTCTGTTACAGTGGCCGATATAGTCCGGGCAACCGGATTTTCGCGCGCCTACGTGCACCGGTTATTCAGCCGCTTGATCGATGAAGGAGAGATCGTATTGATCGGTAAGGCCAACACGGCGCATTATGTGCCGGCCAATAAAGAGATCATCGCACGGGAACTTTCCCGGGTGTGCAAAGCGCATCTTCTTAAGATCCGATCCAATGATCTAAGAGAAGACGGTGTTCTGGATGAGATCACAAAAAAAACCGGTATCTTTACGGACATTAAGGACAATGTCGCGGGTATCGTGAAATATGCGTTTCTTGAGATGGTGAATAATGCTATAGAACACTCAAGATCAGAAACTATCGATATTTATGTGGAAAAAACTCAAGATAAAATAAAGTTCCGCGTAAACGATAACGGCGTCGGCATCTTTAATAACATTATGGAGAAAAGGGGCTTCGCGGATTACGATGAGGCTATTAACCGCCTTTTAAAAGGCAAAGAAACGACCGACCCTAAAGGCCACAGCGGGGAGGGCATCTTTTTCACGTCAAAGGCCGCTGATACTTTTGTCATCCGAAGCGCGCGTAAAAAATTGTTATATGATAACTTGATCGAGGATATTTTCATCCGGCGCGGCAAATATATAAGAGGCACGAAGATCATGTTCTCTGTAAGCCTGGATTCAACCCGTAACGTTGATGATATTTTCAGGAAATACACCAATGAGTCTTATGATTTCGGGAAGACCGAAGTGGTTATTAAGCTTTACCAGGGCGATGCGCCGTATATCGCGAGATCCCAGGCTCGGCGCATACTCACAAATCTTGATAAGTTCAAGATAGTTATTATGGATTTTAAAGATACCGACACCGTAGGGCAGGGGTTCGCCGATGAGGTGTTCCGTGTGTGGCAGAACGCGCACAAGGATATCGAGATAACAGTTAAAAATGCTAACGAGAACGTAGCGTTCATGATCAACCGGGCTAAATCCGGGTGAGAAAAATTTTTTCCAAAAACCGGACAAGTTTGGTATAATAGACACGCTTTGGTATAAAGGCAAAGGCGGTATAAGGCGTAAAAGTAAGCGAAGAAAGAAGGCTTCTCACCCCTTACGGGGTTCGAAGTCCACTTTTCCTTCCTAAATAAAAGATATTTGTAGAAAAGTGGAGAGGTCGCATAGTTGGCTTAGTGCGCCGGTTTGCTAAACCGGTGTGGGGTTAAACCCACCGAGGGTTCGAATCCCTCCCTCTCCGCCATCCTGCTACGCCCTTCACAGCTTAAATGGGTGGTAGGGCTTCGCAGGGATAGGGGGAGAGAAATGGTCCTTTGAAGCTGTAACAGTAGATAGCTATCCGAACAGCGAAGAAGACCCTCTCCGCCATCCTGCTACGCCCTTCACAGCTTAAATGGGTGGTAGGGCTTCGCAGGGATAGGGGGAGAGAAATGGTCCTTCGAAGCTGTAACAGTAGATAGCTATCCGAACAGCGAAGAAGACCCTCTCCG
>JAHJBY010000047.1 GCA_018813285.1 Candidatus Omnitrophota bacterium | reverse complement strand
ATCTGCGCGAAAGGAAATTTCTCGCGCAAAAAACGAATCACCGGTGTCGAAATTACAACATCTCCCAAACGATCTGTCCGAGTTATCAGTATGCGGTCAGTCTTCATTTTTTGTCCCGTCAGGGGAAACCCCGCCCCTCTATCCCAACATCTCTTTCGTTGCTTGAAACACCTCTTCAACCGAAACCCGCGAGATACATCCCGCTTCAGGTCCCGCGTGGCAAAGCGCTTTTTCACATGGACTGCAAGCGACCTTAGGTTTTAGCACCATATTCCGTTCTGCCAAAGGCCCGTATTTACGATCATCCGACGGTCCGAATATCGCTATAGTGGGCGCGTTCACCGCGCTTGCCATATGCAGGGGCGCACTATCGTTGGTAATGACCAGACTAACGCGACGCATAAGTTCCAACAGTTCTCCGATAGTCGTCCTGCCGCATATGTTTTTTACGGGCGCCTTTACCCGCGACAAAACGAGATCTATCACTTCTCTGTCATCTTTATTGCCCGCTACTAACACCTGACATCCAAGCTCCTCAACGAGCCTGTCAGACAATTCCGCGTATTTAGCGGCATCCCACCGTTTAAGATGGCTTTTGGAACCGGGGTTCAATAAAACTATGTTCTTATCACCGGATCCCTTGAGGATCTCATCAACAAACCTGCAATCGTATATCGTTACCGGAACAAAAAAATCAGGATCCGCAATGTCTATCCCCAGCGCGATGATCCGGGAAAGGTGTTCTTCCCTTTTATGCCACACCGCGGGTTTATACATTCGGCGGCGTGAAACCCCGCCATTAACGACGGGGTCGGAAAAAGCCGCCTCAGTATGAACCCTTGCCCGACTCCCCGGGCTTTCAGCCCGGGGAGTTTGAAGGGGTTCATTGCTTCTTCGCGTCACCGGCAAGAAACCTCCGGCGCGAAACGGCGTGTTCAAAAAAAACGGCATTAACGTCAACTTGAGATCCACCACCATATCATAGTGTTTCTTTCTGAGACGCCCCATATCACGCATTCGCGACGCGAAAGAACGATGTTTTTTGGTCACAATGATCTCCCGCACCGCCGGATGTTTTGAGAATATATCTTCACCCGGGGTACCGCAAATAACATCGATCGAGGCGAACGGAAATTCCCCGGCCAATTTCTGAAGAACAGGGGTCGTAAGAATAATATCACCCAGGTTGCTCAATGAAACAAATAAAATGGTTTTGACAAGGCTTTTATCTATCTTTCCTGCGCTCATTGTCATCGACTTCAGATGCCCTCCACGGAAAGTATCCTTTCAATGAGCCTCATAACCTCATCGACCGTGATCAAATTCATACATTCATACCCCCTGGAACAGGCGCTTTTGTAACACGGAACCTCACATCTGACATCATGTCTGATCACAACGCTTTCCCCAATGCCCCTGGGGCCTGTTATCTTCTCGGAAGTTGGACCGAACAATCCTATTGTCCGCGCGCCGGAGGCGGATGCAAGATGCAAAGGCCCGGAATCGGCGCTGATAATAACGGTTCCAAGGCTAAAAAGCGCCGCCAGCGTATCAATATCCGTTTCTCCCGCTACGCTCGAGCATCGCCTGTTATCCACCGCGCTCGCGATCTCTCTTCCAAGAGCGATATCGCCTGACGCGCCTGTCACCACAACTTCTACATCCGGGTAACGGGAAAGCACCCTTCCGGTGAGTTCTGCAAATCTTTCTTTTGGCCACCGTTTGGCGTTCCAGTTCCCTCCCGGGTTTATGATCACCACACGTCCAATCCCTCCGCCATCCCTTGCGAGTAATTTTGCGGCTTTCGCTCGTCCCTCATCGGAAACAAAATATTCATATCTTCCGCGAAGGAACGGGATGCCGGCAGGACCGCACAACATCATCATCTGATCGACCCGGTGAACATTCCCTTCCGGCAAACGCACCCTATGCGTAAGCGCGTCGTTTTTACCGGCAAACCCTATCCTCCGGGATATACCCGCCGCGCGCGCCAACATCGCTTTCGTTCCCGAAGGTTTTAGAAAAAAACATGTATCAAATCTTTGCTTCCTTATTTTCCGCAGAAAGCTCAACTTCTCCCAAAACGAACGTACTGTTCGCCTGTCGGAAAGTTCGATCACCGAATCAACACAGGGGTTTCCCTTCAATAACACCGAATATCCCGGCACAACCGCACAGGCGATATGCGCGTCCGGAACGGCTTTTTTCAACGCGCGGATAAGGGGCGTTGAAAATAAAATGTCTCCAAGCCAATTAAGCTCAAATATCAGGATCTTTTTCATACGCATGGGAGTTACTGCCTTTCCTTCAAAACATCCTCATACACCGCTATTGTCCGTTCCACGGTATCTTCCATGGAAAAAAACGCGCCGGCTTTCTCTCGCGCCCGCGCCCCTAAACGTTCGCGAAGGCCGGCATCACACGCCAGCCGGACAATCGCCTCGCGGAGCGCGCCGGGATCTCCGGGACGAACAAGAAAACCGTTCACATCTTCATCTATCAACTCGGAAATCCCCCCCACATCACTCGCCACGCAGGCGCATCCTGAAGCCATAGCCTCCATAAGAGATATCCCCAGGCCTTCCTGGATCGAAGGCAAACAAAATATATCCATAATTCCGAGATATTCTTCCAGACCGGCTCCCCTGCCATTTTCGAAAAACACACACTCCGATAACCCCAATTCGCCTGTTAGTTGCCGGAGTTTTCCCTTCTGGCCGCCTTCATCTCCTACAAGAAAAAGCTGACATTTCCCGTCATACCTCCGGATAACCTCCTGGAAAGCCCGAATAAGATAGCTGTGCCCTTTAACCGATGAAAATCGCCCTACCGTTCCCACTGTCAACACACCTTCTTCTAACCCGATAGCCCGCATCAGGGCGCTTCCCGCGCCGGTTCCGCGTTCATAATTCAGGAACCGGCCGGTCTCTATCCCGTTATAGACCTGTGATACTTTTATATTCTGGAGATTAAAATCGTTCAGTAAATGTTCTTGGACTTTCCGGCTTATCGCTATGACCCTGTCGCCCCAGCATGGGAAGAGTTTCCTCCCCAGTCTGGTATGTCTGAAAAATCCGTGACAGGTCGAAACGAATGGGATCCCCGTCAGGCGGCCGGACACACAAGCCAGCACTTGGGCAACACGCGTCTGCGCGTGGATAATATCAAATTTTTCCCCTTTCACAAGCCGCATGAAAGACGGTAGTGACTTAAAAATCTTTATTCCGAATTCTGACTTGGTCTTTAGGCCCATTGTTATGTGCCTGATACCTTCATTGGATAAAATACTTTCGAGATTTCCGCCGGCAGATACGAGAGTAATATCGATCCCCTTCTTTTTGAGATATTTTGCGAGGTTAACGGTGTATATACCGATACCTCCTACGTCGATATGACTTGTCAAAAGCAAAACCTTCATGATATCACATCCATTACCGCGTCAAAGATTTCTTGCGGCCGCACGGAGGTCATACACCTGTGCCCCTTGTAGCAAGTTCCTCTGTAACAGGGTGAACACTTCACATTTTTCTTGATCACCTTGCCGGTTTTAAATGGCGGAAGATGCCGTTCCGGAGAGGTAGGCCCGAAAATGGCGACAAACCCGACCTTAACGGCCGCGGCGATATGCACGGGTGACGAATCACCGGCAACAAGCGCGTTGCATCTCTTTATCAGGCTTATCAGCCTGGGAATGTCCGTCTTGCCGACCGCGTTTATCGGCTTCGAGGAAACTTTCCTCATAAACTCATCAGCTAAAGGCAGATCATCCGCGACTCCAAAAAGTACTACTCTTATTCCTCTATCGCGCGCAAGCATCCGGGTGAGTTCCATGAACGATGACAACGGCCAGTTCTTCGTCTTCCATTTCCTGCTGGCCGAAAGGCTGATACCAACCAGTTTTTGCCCCGGATGCATCCAATTCGCGTTCAAAAAATCGCGCGCCCATTTATCACTCTCCTCGTCCGTCCACAATTCAAGATCTTTTTCAGACGGTATAATGCCGAGAAGCCCCAAAACCCGGGCCTGATGATCGAGAGGTCCGATGGGTTTACAGGGGAGATCTATCTTGTGGTTTATCAAAAAACTCTTTCCGCGGTTATTATATCCATATCTTGCCGGTATCATGGCCAGAAACGCTAACAAATGGCTTCTATCATTATTTTGAAGATCTATCGAGATATCAAAATCCTCCGCGCGCAGCCGTGAGGCGAGTTTTAGAAAGCCTCTCCCCCTGTCCCTTCCTTTGAAATCGCAGGTGATGATCTCGCTGATATACGGACATTTTTCGAGCACTTTGCGGAACTTAACATCCACAAGAACCTTTATCGAAGAATCCGGAAACCGTTTTCTTATCGCTCGCAAAGACGGAACGCTGAGAATGACATCCCCAAGTGAACTTATTTTAAAAACGAGTATTTTTTTTGACTCAAGCGCTTCTTTATATGTCTTCAATGTGGCTTCCGTCATGCTCGAAAGCGAAAATGACCTTTCCACATAGCTTCGGGCGTTTCCAGCTATTTTTTCGCGCAATCCATGGTCTGATACAAGACGCGTTATGGCCTTTGCCATATCGATCGGGTCACCTGCCTCACACAGCAACCCTGTAACCCCGTCTTCGATGTTCTCAACTACCCCCCCAACCCTGGTAGCCACAACAGGAACTCCGCTGGACTGGGCCTCGATTATGGACCTGCCGAAAGCCTCCTGTTCTCGATTCGCTGAGACAAGCACGTCAAGTCCTCCGAGCACTTCCGGGACGCCCTCATCCGGATCCTTAAATTTGACAATGTTCCCTATCAGGAAATGCCTTATCGCTAACTCTATTTTTTTGATGTACTCCGGTCTGGCAGACGCCCTGTCTCCCATAAGTATAATTTCGAGGTTCGGGATCTTTCTCGAAACATACGATGCCGCCTTCAGGAAATCCAAGTGTCCTTTTAGCGGCGTAAAACGACAGATCATACCTATGCGAAACGGCCTGGTTTTATTTTCCACCGGATGATTGAAAGGAAATCTGTTCAGGTCCACCCCGCGCGGGATTATTATTATTTTGTCGCCTGCAACACCGAAATTTTCATGCATATGGCGTGCCATAGTTTCGCTGGCCACAATCACCACTTTTCCCCATCCCATAACCCGTGAAATAAGATGGCACTTATACTGCCCGTGCGCTGTCGTAATGAACGTCCGTCGTTCACGACGTGAAGCTAAATATCCTGTCACGGCCGGGATACGGCTTCGGCCGTGAACAATATCTATATTTTCGTCACGTATAATCTGCCTGATCCGAAAATAACAGTAAATCATGACAAAGGGGTTTTTTTTCCCAACAGGAAGGGTATAGTGCCGGGCTCCTGACGCGGCAAGGTTTTTCTCGAAGGGTCCCCCGGCGGAGATCACCACGGCTTTGTGTCCGTTAAGCACCAGCGCACGCGCGATCTCAACCGTCCCTTTTTCTACACCGCCGATATTAAGTCTGGGAACGAGCTGTAAAACGTTCATATTTTTCACCGCGCGCCGCGCATCATGTTTAAAATAGTTTGTAAAGTTTTTCGCATATCCGTCTGTTATCATCCGGCAAATGAGCCTTGATATCTCCCCTCGATGCTCGGGCGGCTTCCCCGGGTATATCTTCCGGACGAACCAGTCTGACATAATCCTTTTTTTTAAGATCCATGATAAATTTCTCGTACTTCGTTAGTCCTCGTGACTTCGCATCCGGCATGAACACAAGTACCGGTTTGCCTGATGAAACGGCTTCAGATACCATCGATATGCTTTCACCGGAAACGATAATAACGTCACTATCCGCCATGATCTTTTCCACGGTCCGCTCATCCGTGTCTATCCGTCCGGATACGAACATCCCGCAAAAAGGCGCTCCATCAAATTCTTTTTTCAATATCACCTCAGCGGATGCCGGAGTCCTTCTGGATGTTGTAATGCGTAGAACACACCGACTTTCCTCACAAGTTTTTCGCAAAGCGTCCGCCATGGATCTCGCAAGTGTATCGGGAAAACCGAAATACCTATTATCTCCCCCGATCAAAACTCCTATCTTCAACGCGCCGAACGACTCTTTCTCCTCCGGTCCCCCCTCTTTATTAAGCAGATCAAGCTCTTCCGGATCAATAAGATTAGGGGCCAGCTGAGTCACAATAACGTTTTCCTGGCCCGCCAGGCGTCCCGAGACATCATGCTCCGGGATCACTACCAGATCGAATTTAGAACGATTGAACAGACCCGGGTCAAGAACAGCGACATTACGCGCGACATTCTCCAATTTGAGCAAACGGTTGACCGCTACAAGTGAAGAACCGCATCCCACAATAATGTCAGCGTAACGATTAACAATATTTTCGTAACTATCGCGTTTTAATGTGATCTCGAGAAAGACCAAATGCAACTGAAACCAGTCAGGAATAAACGGCGCAAGCGCGTTCAAGAACACTCGAGCCGCCCGATTCTTATACTCCACCCTTACCACATCGGTCTCGATGTCCCTGGCCGATACACCTTCTATCTGTTTCACAACCGCCATAGATTGTTTCAGATGTCCCTTTTTACCATCATCCAACACCATGATCTTCTTGAGGGTGGTCGCCTTCCACCGCTTATGCATCCAGAACCATTGTTCCGGATACTCATTGACGTGCTCCTCAAGCAAGCGGTTGTATTTTCGCATGAACGGAATAACGTCCTCGTCTTTCGCGATAGCCATCGGCTCTTCCAAAACAAGTTTATGATAGGGCCCCTTTACTCTATGTATAAACGCCGGAAGTATAAACGCGCCGGTCTTTTGCGCGATGCGATAAGGGCCGGCCACGGTTCTCGCAGGACGCTTGAAAAGTTCTATAAGTTCCCCGGAGGCTCCGGCATTCTGGTCCGCCAAAATGCCAATGCTTTTGCCTTCTTTGAGCATATGAAATATTTTTTTTATATCCATTCCTTTTCGCACTACCACATTACCTTTTGATTCACGAAGCAGGTTTAAAAGTTCACTCAATTTTTCCATTTTTTGATCGCGGGTAAGAAGATAAAGCGGAAATCCTTTAAAAACGCTGGCAACCGTACTAAGTTCCCAGTTACCAAAGTGCGCGGAAACAAGGATCATACCTTTGGGGTTCGTTGCCGCGCGTTGGATCCTTTCGAAATTCTCTATATGTATGTATTTGTCCACATACTTTTTGTCCACCTTGGTCATGGCCACCATCTCAACAAAAGTTTGTCCGACATTCTTGTACACATCCCTGGATATCCGCTTTATCAGGCGTGGGCTTTTCTTCCCGGCAAAAGCCGCCTTTAGGTTGGCATATGTAACGCGCCGCCGCTTTCCGTTAACGAAATACGCAAACGAACCGATACTCCCTCCCATCCAGATATCAAAAGATATGGGCATGATATGTAAAAACCGGTTCAAAACTCTAGCGAGACATGACGCGATCGAGTCCAGCAACAAATCGGTCCCTCCCTTCCGTAATGTCTACCCGTATACGCAAAATAAATAATTTCTCCTCGATCCGTGAAAGATCCAATTCCTTAAGCTTGACATAATCTTTCTCCGTCGTGAGAATAACTTCGACACTGGCGCTGAAACATTTCGCGTGGATCCCATCGATATCCGCCCGTGTGTATCTGTGATGATCGGTGAATATCAATTCGCCGGTAATAACCGCTTCCGTTTTTTTCACCGTATAGGCAAAATATCCCGGATCGGCTATCCCGCTTACCAAATACACCTTCTTCCCTTTTATATCATCCAGCGGATACGCCGCCCCTGTCACATCCGTCAAAAGCACCGGCTCGTGTTTCACGGTGACAACCGGCACTCCGGATGCCAAGTCGTTTATTTTGCGGACGATCTCCTCTTTTTCATCCCGGTTTATCCTGTCGACCTTGGTCAAGACAACAATATCCGCCCTCCGGATTGAGGAAACTGGTTCCCTCAATGTCCCCCTCGGAAACAGGCGATATTTACCAGAGGGATACGGACAATCAAGAAGCAAAATATCAAGATCCCTCTCTATCCTTCTATGCTGAAAACCATCGTCAAGAACCAGGACATCCGCGCCCTGCTCAACCGCTTTTCGAACATTCCGTACGCGGTCCTGTCCGGGAAAAACCATCAAGCCGGGTACGGCATCTTTCAGCATATTGTGTTCATCGTCTCCATATCCGCGTGTAAGCACAGCGGGCTTTCTTCCGATTGCTATAAGATGATCAACGATAAACACGGTGAAGGGTGTTTTGCCGGTTCCGCCAAGCGTGATATTGCCTACGCTGATAACGGGAACCGGAAACTTATATACCTTCCGTACGCCGTATGAATAGGCCCTGTCCACAACTTTAATGGCCAGATAATACACAGACGCGACGACTGTTAGAAAAAATCGTATGATAACGGAAAGAACACCTCGTCGTTCTTCCCGCATTATAGAAAGCATATACAACCTGATCGAAAACATCGCCTCTCCACTAAGAATATGACCTTATAACCGGCTCTTCACATTATGATAAAAATCCCTCTACTCTGTTAAGGGTCCGTCCTATGGCTCCCTTGTTCTCCCTGACGATCCGGCCGGCATTCCGGCCCAATAACTCCCGCCGCGGTTCATCCAGGAGCAACTCATCGAACATCCGGAACAATCCATCTTTGTCATGCACCGTTAACGCAGCGTCGGCATCGAGAAAAATATCCGCTATCTCCCTAAAATTAAACATGTGTGGACCAAATATCACGGGTTTTCCCAACCGGGCTCCCTCGATCGGATTTTGACCGCCCTTTCTCGCAAGGCTACCGCCTACAAATATTACCGTCGCAATGGCGTATATATCTTTCAAGTGCCCGATCGTATCAACAATAACAATGTCAACGGGAATGCCCGTATTTATATCGGAAAAACGACGGTGTTTTGATCCGCTTTTACTTGAATAGATCTCTATCGCGTCGACCCTTTCTACGTGCCGCGGGGCAAGCACAAGCTTGAGATCATGGTGCTTTTTCTTCAGTTTCTGATATACGTCAATAATTTCTTGTTCTTCCGGAAAGTGGGTGCTTCCCGCGACGATCACGCGATCCATTGCGCCAAACCCCATATCTTTCTTCAACTGAGCGATGTCAATACCGGCACTTTCTTCGCCGTCAAATTTCATACTGCCGGTAACGCAGACACTGCGCGGCTCGGCTCCCAGCTCCGTGATCCTGCGAGCGTCCTTTTCGGATTGCACGCAATATAGATCTACCTGTTTCAACACACGCCGCATAACCAAACCTATCCTTTTGTAATTCCGGAAAGACCTATCGGAGATCCTCCCGTTGATCACAATCATCGGCACTTTTTTTTCGTGAAGCGCCCCGAGCAGGTTCGGCCATAGCTCTGTCTCGACCATCACGTAGAGAACGGGATTTACGCGCCTCACAATCCCGGATACGATGCCGCTAACATCAAGTGGTGAATAAAACACAGCATCCACAGCATCGCCCACCGCGGATCGAGCCACACTCATTCCTGTTTCGGTCGTTGTGGAAATAACAATTTGATGATCAGGAAACCGTTTTTTGATACCGGACGCCAATTTAACTGCCAGACGCGCCTCACCAACGCTTACCGCGTGTATCCATACAGGCTTCGAAATACTTGTAACGCTATCGGGCAAACAACCAAATCTCTGCGAAAAATCCTTATGCAGTTTTCGTTTAAACAATAAATACGGCACATAGAGTAAGCCGAATATCAGAAAAAATGTATCATACAACAGCCTCATTACTCACCTTTGCCCTTCTCCATTCCCTGCCTACGCTCGCGGATGTGCTTTCGCGTATATCTCTTTGATCCTCTTTGTGCCAAGATGCGTATATATCTGTGTGGTTGACAGGTTCTTATGCCCGAGAAGTTCCTGAACACTCCTCAGGTCCGCTCCGTTGTTCAACATGTGCGTGGCAAAAGAATGCCTCAATGAATGAGGAGATATTTTCTTCTCTATGCTACAAAGACGCACATACTTGCTAACAAGGCGACGCACACCCCTGTCGGATAGCCTCCCATCGCTTTTATTGGTAAAAAAAGGGCCGGACATCTTCTTTTCGGCCCGCTTTTTTTCCCCCAAATATGTCCGCGCCGCGTGCTCCGCCTCTTCGCCAAGCATCGCAATCCGCTCTTTTTTTCCTTTGCCGCGCACTTTGACCACCCCGGCTATGATATCCACATTATCAAAATCCAACCCCACAAGCTCGCTTACCCTTATCCCGGTCGAATATAGCACTTCAAGTATAGCTCTGTCGCGCGCACCGAAAAAATTATCTTTGACCGGAGAAGTGATCAATTTTATGGTTGCCTCAGGATCAAGAAATTCGGGTAATCGCTTATCAACTTTCGGAGTAAAAACACTATCAGCCGGATTTGTATTTACAAGCTTTTCTCGAAAAAGAAACCTGAAAAATGACCTTATCGCTGCCAGTTTCCTGACTATTGTGCGTTTTGAACAATTTCTGCGCCGGAGTTCTCCCAGGAACCGCCTGATGTCGAGGTGGTCAATATCACCTGTCTCTTTATCGCCAAGAAACTCTGATAGTTCCTTGAGGTCAGCCGTATATCCCCTTAACGTATGAGAGGAATAATTTTTCTCGATCTTGATGTAATTCGCGAACTTATTTATGTGCCGCTTCATCTCTATTCATCCTCAACGTTATCTCCATTGTCCACGGACGTCAGAGGATCCTTGGGGGGGGTTTTCGCGACATATCTACAATTCGGATAATTGGTACATCCATAAAAAGTTCCTCTTCGGGACCTGCGTTCTACAAGCTCACCGCTACAACCTTCTTCGGGACATTTCACGCCTGTCGTTATCGATTTTGAGTTTCGGCACGCGGGAAATCCGGAACAGCTCAAAAACCTGCCTCGGCGTCCCCATTTTATGATCATCGGACGGCCGCATTCCGCGCATACCTCATCGGTCTTGACCTCCTCTTTGTTGACATTTTTCATGCGTTCCCTGGCTTTTTCAAGCCTACGAGAGAAAGGTTCATAAAAATCTTTGAGCACTTTGACCCAGTTGACATTCCCTTCCTCAATGCCATCAAGCTCATTCTCCATGTTCGCGGTAAATTCATAATTTATGGTATCTGGAAAATTTTTCACTAAAAGTTTAGTCACCAGCTCGCCTAATTCCGAAGGCTGAAAATAACGAGCAATACGTTTAACATAATTCCGGTCTATAACGGTACGAATGATCGGCGCGTATGTGGACGGCCGGCCGATCCCTTTCTCTTCAAGATCTTTTACCAGGGAGGCATCGGAATACCTGGGCGGGGCTTTAGTAAAATGCTGCTCCGGAAGCAATTCCTGAAGATCCACTTCCTCGCCCGGATCCAACGATGGGATCCTCTCCATTTCCTCATCCTGCTTTGCGCTGTTAAATGCCAGCAGGAACCCGCGGAAGATGAGTTCCGCTCCGCCGGCTCTCATCATATATTCACCGGCGTCTATATTGACAGTCAACACCGAATACACGGCATTCGTCATTTGACTGGCGACAAATCTGTTCCATATGAGAGTATAGAGTTTTAACTCATCAGAATTCAAAAAAGACGCGACGCTTCCCGGATCCCTGAGCGGAAGACCCGGCCGTATCGCTTCATGCGCGTCCTGCGCCCTCCCCTTCGACCTGTGCGCCACCGGCTTTTCCGGGCAATATTGCCCGCCGTATTGTCCGGCAATATACTCCCTCACCGCCCGCAGCGCGTCATCTGATATCCTGACCGAATCAGTTCGCATGTAGGTTATTAACCCCACGCTTCCTTCATCCCCCAGTTCCACACCTTCATACAACCTTTGGGCTATCCTCATAGTCTTGCTTGCGGAGAAATTTATTCTATTGAAAGCGTCCTGCTGCATAAGTGAAGTAGTGTACGGAGAACGCGGATAACTCTTCTTTTGTTTGCGTGCGATATCCTTTATTATGAATTTCTCGTTCTTAAGCACCGCTAAAATATCATCAACGGTAAGGCGGGCCTCCATATGAACTTTTTCGCCCTTATGTTTGACCAACTTTGCTTTAAATGTGGACGGCGCGTCGTCTTTCTCGTCGACCCCTCGCTTTCTCAAGATGGCATCCAAACTCCAATATTCCTGCGGTTTGAACGCACGGATCGCGTCTTCTCGTTCCACGATCAAACGAACCGCGACGGATTGAACCCTCCCGGCGCTGAGACCACGCGTGATCTTACCCCACAGGAACGGACTTAACGAGTATCCAACTATGCGGTCAAGTATCCGGCGGGCCTGCTGCGCGTTGACTTTATTCATATCCAAGGCACCCTTGTGGCTAAAAGCTTCCTTTATCACCTTGTCCGTGATCTCTTCGAATTTCACACGGTATATTTCCGGGCTGAGTTTTTTTAGCTGATTCTCTATGTGCCAGCATATGGCCTCTCCTTCGCGGTCAGGATCAGCCGCAAGAAACACAGCCTTTGCGGACTTCGCTTCTTTTTTTAGATCGGTCAGGTATTTTTTTCGGTTTTTCATGACCGCGTATTCCGGCTTAAAATCGTTCTCAAAATCGATACCCATTTTACCGGCCGGGAGATCCACGAGATGCCCCATGCAGGCAATGACCTTATAGTCCGCGCCCAGTATCTTGTTGATAGTTTTCGATTTCGCGGGCGATTCGACAATTACCAGGAATTTCCCTTTTGAACGATCTTTTTTTGCTGAAACACCCGTTTTTTTCTTAGCAGGCATATGTTACCTCGTTATGATTTTACATATCCTCCGGTACTGCCCAGAGGATATCGGCTACATAGCACGTAATTGCTCCCCGGCAACGTTTTAATAAACTTCTTCATTTCCAGTGACAAAAGGACTTTTGGCAGCAAATGGTTATCAATGTTCACCGTTTCCTGTATCCTATCCAAGTGTACCGGCACCTTTTCTGCCATCATGCGAATAACCGCTATCTGCTCATCCGATAGCTCGATGTACGCGCCTTCGACATCCGTGCGGGAGGCTATACTGTCGGATCCTATATTCAGTTCCTCTGTGATATCTTCGACATTTGTAACAAGTTTTGCTCCGTTCTGGATAAGCCCGTTAACGCCGCGGCTCACATAAGAATCAGCTCTTCCCGGAACGGCAAAAACCTCTTTGCCCTGGGAAAGCGCGTAATCAACGGTTATCAACGCCCCGCTCTTTTTGGCCGCTTCGACCACCACCACTCCTTTGACCAACCCGCTTATTATCCTATTCCTCCGCGGAAAATTGCCCCTTAACGGCTCCGTGCGTGAATCATATTCAGTCGTCACCACGCCGTTAGCGGAAATATCACGCGCCAACCGCTCAGAACCTTTCGGATACATATGCCTGAATCCGCTTCCCATGACAGCAATGGTCCGCCCGCCTGCCATAAGAGCGCCTTTTGCCGCCGCCTGGTCTATTCCCCTCGCCATACCGGAAACAACGGTGATCCCGCGTTCCGCGAGGCCAAAAGCCAGTTTTTCGGCCATCTGGATCCCATACGCGGAACACCTGCGTGAACCAACAATAGCCACCGAACAGGCATCACCCGCGTGAAACGATCCTTTGCAATAAAGAACCGGCGGCGGGGTGTGAATGTCCCGTAAAGCCGCGGGATAGTCTTCGTCCCAATAGGTTATAGCTGTTATACCCGCCTCTTCGATATATGAGAGTTCTTCCAAATATTCCCTGGATTTTCGCACAGTTTCAGGATCCACATCTACTCTTCCGCCTACAAGCTCGCTGAGTTCCATAGTGGACAACGAAAAAATATCCTCGAAATTTCGCGATTTTCCTGACAGAGCCAGTAATTTTCTGGGTCCGATGCCGGATATCATACTCAAAGCTATTACGTTACATTGCGTCTTTGTCAGCATACCCATTCCATTTCACGTCTCCGCCCAGCCGGCCCCTTTTTACCATATCCAGAAAAATATCAACGAGCATCGGATCCAGTTTTTTACCCTTTGATTCCTCCATGATCACAATGGACTCTTCCTTAGAAAAAGCCCTGCGATATGGCCTATCGGCGGTCAACGCTTCATAAATATCCGCAACCGCCAGTATTCTGGCTTCGTAAGGGATCTCATCTCCCTTAAGGCCGTCCGGATATCCGGTACCGTCAAAGTTCTCATGGTGGCTCATCATAACAGGCAGGACATAATCCAGAAAAGAGACAGGTTTCAGCATCTCCACTCCCCACCCGGGATGCTTCTTTATCTCGTCAAATTCCTGCTCGCTCAATTTCCCTTTTTTAAACAGGATCTCCTCGTCTATCGCCAGTTTCCCTATATCGTGCAATAACGCGGCAAACCTTAGATTTTCCACATCTTTTTCTTTCATTTTTGTTTCACGGGCCAATGCGACGGCAAACGATGTCACCCTCAAAGAATGCCTGGCCGTACCGGGTTCATTCTTTATGGAACTCGCGAAGATTATATCAACCATATCCTCCGTCGTCGCCGGGTGTACATCCACAAATCTATTCCGCATCTCCCTGTCCGGCTGGCCCGCGAACATAACATACGCGTGTTCTTTATCCTGCAGCGGACTAGACACCCAGCAAAAATACCTCTTCTTTGTGTTTTGGATTGAAACCGGGATCTCAAATTGACACGCGTTATTGGCCCCTTTCACTTCACCCAGCATCGCTTCCACTTTCTCACGCGCCCAGTCGGGTACAATCACATCAATCCAGTTCTTATTCATTATCTTTTCAGAGGACATATGAAAATATTCCAGATAACGTTTATTGGCAAAGACTACCTTGCCATTCTTGTCGGTTATCATGACAGAAGACTCGGAGTTCTGCAACAGATTGTTCAGCAACAACTCCCATAGGCCGAGAGTGAAGGCGCCTCTGCCCGTCTCAAGATTGGCTAAACCTCCCGGTCCCGCCATTTTTATCACTTTATCCACCACGATCGTAATGTCGCCCATGGTAGTGTCAACATGGAAATCGGCGTGCTCGTACGATGCTTTTCGTTCTTCCAGCAATTCCTGGACTTTGCGTTTTGGATCATCCACCGAGAGAAGCGGACGATGGTTATTTTTCCGCGTCCTTTCGAGGATGACCTCCGGATCGGCCCAAAGGCATACAACGATACCGTTTTTCTTCAGACATTTCATGTTTTCGGGATCAAGCACCGCGCCGCCGCCGGCATCTATGATCTGGTCTATATGCTCGCAGACATCCTGAATGACCTTTTTTTCTTTTTCGCGAAAATACGCCTCACCTTTTTCCGCGAAAATATCCTTTATCGATCTTCCGGAAGCCACCTCGACCAAGTCATCCGTTGAAACATAGGTCATATTAAGATCCTTCGCCAGAGCTTTGCTCACTACGGTTTTCCCGGTTCCCATAAAACCTGTCAAAACAATATTTTTCATTCTTTTTTTTCCTTTCATTTTTTCTTTAAACCTTCAATATACGCCGCATGGTTTTCGAGTATCTCATTCATGGAATCATTCCCAAATTTTTCCAGCAAAGCCGCTGCCAGCTCAATGGCTACCACAGCAGAAGCAACTACGCCGCAGGAAGCGACCGCTGAGACATCCGACCGCTCGGTAGCGGCGAAACTCTCCTGTTTAGTGCTGATATCGACTGATCTAAGCGGCGCCTTAAGCGTCGCTATTGGTTTCATGAATCCGCTGATAACCACCTGAGAACCGTTCGTAAGGCCGCCTTCCAACCCGCCGGCATTGTTTGTTCCTCTCACAAAAGATCTTTCCTCTTTATCATATGTGATCGGATCATGCACCATAGACCCCGCGTTACCCGAAGATTTTATGCCGGAGCCGATAGACACCGCCTTCACCGCCGGTATGGCCATAACCGCGCGTGCCAACGCGCCGTCCAGCCGCCTGTCCCACTGGGCATAAGAGCCCAACCCGGGCGGCACCGCGTCTGCTATAACCTCAAAAGAACCGCCGAGCGTATCTCCGTCTTCCCTGGCTTTGTCTATTTTCTCGCACATAAGTTTTTCAGCTTTACGATCTACACACCGGACTTTGGACTTTTCAGGATCCGCAAGTTTCAAAATATCATCAAAAGAAAGACCGGTCACTCGAGCGGAAACGCCGCCGATCATAGTTACATGGCTCAATATCCGTATCCCGAACTCTTTCAATATCAGCTTTGCGACAGCCCCGACGGCTACACGTACTACCGTCTCCCGGGCGCTTGCCCGCTCAAGGACATCCCTGGCATCGCGGAAACCATATTTCTGTATGCCCGCGAGATCCGCATGGCCTGGACGCGGGCACGTCACATCGGGAAGCTCATCGATCTTGTAGTCTTTATTTCCGACCAGCATCCCAATCGGACTGCCAATAGTCCGCCCTTTTCGGCATCCCGCTATAATATCAACCTCATCCTTTTCGATGGTCATTCGGCCGCCTCGACCATACCCGTGCATCCGAAGAAGAAGCTCGTCATTGATAAACTTGATATCAACGCCAAGCCCGGCCGGGACACCGTCTATTATCGCCATCATCCCTTTTCCATGTGATTCGCCCGCGGTCATATACCTTAGCATAGCCCACCTCGATTTGTTTTAAACACGACTTGCCGGTAACAACCAGGAAATGATCCGGCTGCCATACAGCAAACTTATGAACGCCCCTATAGACAAAAATGGCCCGTAGGGAATAACATTCTGCGCCTTTTTCAGGTATACGTATATCCCGAAAAATATACCAAAGATCGGAGCCAGGAAAAAAGTCAATATCGCGAACTCCCACCCGATAAAGGCCCCTATCATGCCCATCAGTTTTACATCTCCGGCACCCACCGCTCCTCCGGCAGCCTTTGCCTTCTCAGGGAATGCCAATCTACCGAAAACATCCATAAGATAAATGCTTCCTGCCCCGGCCAACATACCAGCCAAAGAATTTAAAAGCCCGGACACGGAAAACCGGATACCGGAAAACCCGATAAATGACGAAACAGCAACACCCACAAGGATCCCCGGCAAACTCAGTACATCCGGCACCAGCTGATGCTCCAGGTCAATAAAAGTGATAACGATCAGGAGCCAGGCAAAAAACCAGTACACGAAAAATATCGCGCTTAAGGAGAACGCCGAAAGCAGGACCAACCCCGTGATAGCCGTTAAGAGCTCCACCGCGGGATATTGTACGGAGATCCTCGCGCCGCAATCACGGCATTTACCTCTAAGTATCACAAAGCTTACGATTGGTACGTTGTCGAACCACCTGATAGGCTTATTGCAGCGAGGACAACGCGAACCTGGCCACGCGATAGATTTTCCGAGCGGCAACCTGTGTATGCATACATTCAGAAAACTGCCGACGATCGTACCGAAAATAAAAACGAACAGATATTCCACTTAGCCTCTTTTTTTAAGTTCCCGAAGAGCCGCGTCTTTCATGATCCGGGCAGTTTCCTCTATCGGTTTGCCTGTCCATATCCCGAAAGCTATCGCTCCCTGGTTTACAAGCATGCCCAGACCATTAACAGCGATAAGACCATTCTCTTTCGCTTTTTTCACAAGTTTAGTTTCTCTAGCGTAAACCAGATCATATACGACAGCACCGTCTTTCAGCAGATCCGGGTTAACCGGCCACTCGTCACCTTCCCTTGTCCCCATGGGTGTCGCATTTACCACTAAATCGCATTTGGAAACGATGGAAGCGATATCTTTTTCGTTAACAGGTTTTATGGATTTATCGCGAAAAATATCAGAGTGTTTTTTAAAAAAATACTCCAGCGCGGAAATCGCCTCTTCATCCTTGTCATACACATACACTGTGTCAACAAATTGCTCATACATCACAAAGATAGTTATGGCTCGGCCCGCACCGCCGGTACCAAAGACAAAAACACTATCCCCATTGTGTGAATTGGAATTAAGATCATATCCCGCGTCGGCCCTGAGCGATCGTTTGAAACCTAAAATGTCCGTATTCCCAACTTCTACTCTGTCATCCATGCGATCCAGTTTGACAGTATTTACTGACTTGGCCAAACTGATCCACCTGTCCCCAGAGGTTGGATCTTTCTTCGCGTATTTTTTGAAAAAGTCCACGATTTTAGTTTTATACGGGATGGTCACGTTGAAACCGTTCAATCTCTTAGATAACACTTTTTCGTTGAAAAAGCTTTCTATTCCATCCTCGGAAATGTCAAAAAGATCATATGTGGCGGGGATATTAAAGTGTTCAAACGCGGCAGTATGCATGGCAGGCGATAAAGAATAATCAATATTCCTGCCCAGAAGTCCGTAGGTCTTTTTAGCGGGGGTCTCTCCCATTACCTGCCTTTACGACTGCTCTTTGCCTTTCCGACAGACCCGGAAAGCCGATTGATCGCGTTAACATACGCAAGCACACTTGCTTCGATCACGTCTGTGCTTGACGCTCTTCCGATCACCAGTTTTCCTTTGAAATCAATTTTTACGTTTGCCTCACCAAGCGCGTCTTTGCCGCTGGTAACCGCCCTCACTTTGTAGTCGACCAGTCTACCCTTTATGCCAATGGCTTTATCAATTGTCTTAAAACAGGCATCAACTGTTCCATCCCCGGAGGATGTCGCCCGTAGCTTCTTTTTTTCGAAAACAAGCTCTATGTTCGCTGTCGGTCTTATGTTGTTACCGCTTGTGACCTGAAAATCTATCAGCTTATACACCTCAGGTATGGTCGCGAGCTCCGCTTCAACGATCATAGCCAGATCATCGTCATATATTTTGGCCTTTTTATCGGCAAGGTTCTTGAACCTCGCGAACGCCTGATCCAATTCTTCCCCGGAAAGAGAATATCCCAGGGTTTTGAGGCGGGCAGAGAACGCGTGTCGGCCGGAAAGTTTGCCAAGCACCAGCGTGCTGCCCTTGCAACCAATATCCTGCGGCCTGATTATTTCATAGGTCACCCTCTTTTTCAATATTCCGTCCTGGTGAATACCGGCTTCATGACTGAACGCGTTGTCACCTACTATCGCCTTGTTCGGCTGTACTATGATGCCTGTCAATTTGCTGACAAGACGGCTTGTCTTAAGCAGCTCCTTTGTCCTGATATCGGTGGTCATCCCGCCGAGAATATCCTTCCGCACTTTAAGCGCCATGACTATCTCTTCAAGCGCCGCGTTCCCTGCCCTTTCACCTAATCCGTTCAACGTGCACTCCACCTGACGCGCACCGTTCATAATAGCCGCGATGGAATTACTTACGGCAAGCCCGAGATCATTATGACAATGTACACTCACAACGGCTTTGCCGATATTGGGGACCGTATTCATAAGGTACCGGATCGTCGAGGCAAACTCTTCCGGAAGCGCATACCCGACCGTATCCGGGATATTAACCGTTTTCGCGCCGGCCGCTATCACGGCTTCGACCATCCGGGCAAGAAAATCCAACTCCGTACGCGAGGCGTCTTCCGGTGAAAACTCAACATCTTCAAACCTTTTGCGCGCATATTTTACCGCGTCTACCGAAGCTCTCAATATCTCATCCTTGGTCTTATGGAGTTTGTACTGCCGGTGTATTTTCGAAGTGGCAATGAACACATGGATCCGCGGTCTTCTCGCTTTTTTAAGCGCTTCCGCCGCCGCGTCGATATCCTTCTTCGTAGCCCTGGCGAGGCCGCATATGATAGGGCGCTTTACATGTTCGGCCACTGCTCCGACCGCCGCAAAATCACCGGGACTCGAACACGGGAACCCTGCTTCTATGGCGTCCACACCGAGCGCGTCCAGTTGAGTGGCGATTTGAACCTTTTCATTGATGTTTAAGCTCGCTCCGGGTGTCTGCTCCCCATCCCGCAGTGTCGTATCAAACACAAATATCTTGCTTTTTTTCATATCCGTCTCCTGCCGCACAGGGCCTTGTCATCAGCTATCAAAGCCACGGCATCATCGCGCGCAGCTCTTTCCCAACCTTCTCTACTTGATGCTCATTCTCTTTTTTCGTAATGCTATTGTAATTCGGCCTCCCGTTCTCATTTTCCTTGATCCACTCTTCGGCAAATTTACCTGACTGGACTTCCCCGAGTATCTTTTTCATCTCGGCACGAGTTGCGGCGCTTATTATCCTCTTCCCTCTTGTGATGTCCCCGTATTCCGCCGTGTCCGATACTCTCTTACGCATACCCGATATCCCATACTGATAGATCAGGTCCGTAATGAGCTTGAGCTCGTGGAGACATTCAAAATAAGCGATCTCCGGCTGATATCCCGCTTCAACGAGCGTATCAAACCCGGCTTTTATGAGTTCCGAAGCGCCTCCGCAAAGAACGGCTTGTTCGCCGAAAAGATCCGTCTCTGTCTCTTCCTTAAATGTCGTCTCAATGACACCGGCCGCTGTGCCGCCTATACCCTTTGCGTAAGCCAACGCTTTGTCTCGAGCCTTCCCGGATGCGTCCTGAAAAACCGCGATAAGACACGGAACGCCTTTCGCCTCCTCATACATGCGACGAACAAGAGCTCCCGGACCTTTCGGCGCAACCATAAAAACATCCACATTCGCCGGAGGAACGATCTGTTTGAAATGTATATTGAACCCGTGAGAAAAAACAAGGGATTTTCCCTCCGTAAGATTCTCTTCGATAGCGTTCTTGTAGACCGCGGCCTGCACATGATCCTGTGTAAGTATCTGTATGATCTCTGCCTGTTTAGCCGCTCTCGACGCGGGTATCACTTCAAATCCGTCTTTCACGGCTTGTTCATGATTCGGAGTGCCGGAAAGTTCACTTACTAGAACCTCTATTCCGCTATCTCTTAAATTCAGAGCCTGAGCGCGGCCTTGTATACCGTATCCGATAACGGCAACTTTTTTACCTTTGATCACATTCAGATCAGCATCTTTGTCATAAAACATCTTAGCCATTTTGTTCTCCTTCTCTTCTTTTTTTCTTTTCTACTCGATATTATCTTTGTCTTTCAATACGGGGCGAGTGCCTCACTCGTAACTAAAATCTTCATACATTCGGCGGCGCCCTTCACTATCGCTCCCCTCGACTTCGCTCCCCTCGACTTCGCTCGGGACAAGCGGGACAAGCGGGACAGGCAGGACAGGCTAAACCCCACCGTTTACGGCGGGGATACATGTGCGCCGCCTCAATATGAATCCCTACATGGAAACCCTGGGCTTCAGCCCGGGGAGTTGAAGGGATTCATTAAGCATCAGACTGAAGCGCTATTTTACCGCTCCGGACGATCTCCACTATCCCGTACGGGCGCAAAAGCTCTATAAGGGCTTTTATGGCATGCGCATCCCCTGTTTCTTCGATCGTCAGGGTCTTTTTACCGATATCCGCCACCTCCGCGCCGGTCGTATTTGCTATCTCTATTATCTTCTCCCGGGAAGCGGTCGTGCCGGCCCGCACCTTGACAAGGATCATCTCTCTTTCAATAAAATCTTTTCCGGTGAGATCCTGTACTTTTATAACGTCAATAAGTTTATTCAGCTGCTTTTCCACCTGTTCAAGTATGCGCTCGTCTGCTTCTACGACAATGGTCATGCGTGAAACTTCCGGGTCTTCTGTCTCCCCGACGGCAAGCGAATCGATATTAAATCCGCGCGCGCTAAAAAGACTGGCAACTCGTGAGAGAACACCGAATTTATTTTCAACCAAAACCGATAATACAAATTTACTCATGTTTAACTCCTGCTTTTTTCAGGGGCGGAGTAACCCCGCCCCTGCTATTTTTTTTATCCTCGTTTTTCGCTTCAACGGCTAATTGCTGATAAACACCATAAATGTTAACGCCTTAGTATTTCAAAATCACGCCAAACCATGTAGCATATTGCTGATAGATTCTCCGGCCGGCACCATGGGGAAAACATTTTCTTCTCTTTCGATCATGATATCAACAACAACCGGGCCTTCCGCGTCAAGAGCGGCTTTGATAACTCCGTCCACTTCTTCTTTTTTTGCCGCCCTTAAACCGATCGCGCCGTAGCTCTCCGCTAATTTCACGAAATCAGGGCAATAAAAATTAACATCTTCGGCTAAAACAGTAAAGGCGTATCTTTTTTCATAGAACAATTCTTGCCATTGACGGACCATGCCCAAGTATCCATTATTCAGGATGATGATCTTAACCGGTATTTTATTGATAACAACCGTCGCCAGTTCCTGAATATTCATCTGAATACTGCCATCACCGGCTATATCGATAACAACGCTTTCAGGGCGTCCGACTTGGGCGCCCATCGCCGCGGGAAAACCATATCCCATAGTCCCAAGCCCGCCGCTTGAAAGCCAGGTTCTCGGCGATTTGAATTTATAGAACTGCGCCGTCCACATCTGATTTTGTCCGACTTCGGTGGCAATAACAACATCCTTACCTTCCGTTAAGGCCTGTATCCGCTCTATAACATACTGAGGTCTTATATTGCCATCTTCCTTGTAACACAACGGCAATTCTTTCTTCCACTCATTGACTTTCTTATGCCAGGCTTCGATATCCGGTTTCTTGACTATCCTGTTAAGCTCTTTCAGGATCTCATTCGCGTCACCGACTATCGGTATATCCACCGCAATGTTCTTGGCGACACTCGCCGGATCTATGTCAATATGGATCACGGTGGCCCCGGAAGCGAATGTATCTAATCGCCCGGTAACACGATCGTCGAACCTCGCTCCGACCGCGATCAGGAGATCCGATTCCTGTATCGCGTGATTCGCGTAAGCAGTCCCATGCATCCCGAGCATACCAAGACTTAATGGATCATCTCCGGGAAAAGCACCGAGCCCCATCATCGTCATGGTGACCGGTATTCCTGTCAACCGGGCAAATTTAGCAAGCTCTTTACTTGCCCCGGAAAGAATAACACCGCCGCCGGCGTATATAACGGGCCTTTTACTCTTTGATATTGCTTCAGCCATCTTCTTTATTTGAAGGCTATGCCCTTTGTAGGTGGGATTATACCCTCGCAACTCAACGGTTTTGGGATACTTAAATTCCGCTTTCTGCAATTGCACATCCACCGGAAGATCGATAAGAACAGGGCCGGGTCTCCCGGTCCTTGCTATGTGAAAAGCTTCTTTAACAGTTCTCGCGAGATCGTTAATATCCCTCGCCAGATAGTTATGCTTTGTAATCGGACGCGTAATGCCGGCCATATCGGCTTCTTGGAACGCGTCATTCCCTATCAGGGAAGACTTTACCTGTCCGGTTATCGCGACCATGGGGATCGAGTCCATGTACGCGGTCGCGATGCCGGTAACAAGGTTGGTCGCGCCGGGCCCGGAAGTGGCAATGCAAACCCCTACCTTCCCTGTCGCGCGAGCGTATCCATCCGCGGCATGCGCGGCGGCCTGCTCGTGCCGGGTAAGAATGAAATTTATGGACTCTTCGCCATACATGGTATCCAAAAGCGGTATTACAGACCCGCCGGGATATCCAAAAATATCCGTCACGTTCTCTTCAATAAGGCTTTTAATGAGTATCTCAGCACCTGTGAACTTTGCCATCATCTCTCCGGTAATAATATAATATTATTTCTTACATGAGAGGCACACCGCCTCATGCCTGGTTATCAGTATATCCGCGTCGAGTATCAATGTCAAGTTTCCTGAATCTACCTTGAATCTATCAGGCTTTCATCCTTTTAGCATTGCGTATCGCGTTTAGTTTCTGGTTTCTGGTTTCTGGTTTTTAGAGTGTCTAT
>JAHJBY010000046.1 GCA_018813285.1 Candidatus Omnitrophota bacterium | reverse complement strand
CCTATTATGTCGACTTCTTCGTTTTTCTTTAGTTCTCTAAGAACAATTAGCCCTGTTTCCCCGGCCCCGACTACTAACGCCCTTATACTGCCGGTCTTGTGATTAGGCGCCATATAATTTTCCCTGAGGCTTCTCATGAAAAGTCGCGCACCGGAGACCAGCCCGATACACAAGATCCAGTCAAGTATAAATATCGATCTCGGGAAACCTGCCAATCCATGGCTAAAGACCACAAATACAACGAATGCCACAGTAGAAATAACAGTAGCCTTGAGTATCTGCCACAGATCGTCCATACTGACATATTTCCAAAGCCCGGAATAAAGGCCAAAACAGTAGAATGAAACACCCTTTATGATTATGAGGGCCGGCAGTGTTTTAAGAATGATCGTGTAATATACGACCGGCAGGTTAAATTCAAAGCGTATCAAAAAAGCGGCAATATAAGCCACGCTTACAAAAACAATATTGGCTATAACTACCATTGCACGTCGATATTTATGGATGAAATCTTTCATTGTCATATAGTTACCCTCTTTACCTCTTTACTTCTTCATCAACTGCTCCAGCCTCCGACACGCCTCATCAAGTACTTTGTCCTCTTTAGCAAAACAAAAGCGCGCCAGCGTTTCTCCGGCATCGTCGTGATAAAAAGCCTCTCCCGGAACACACGCCACTCCCGTTTTGTTAAGCAGGTTCATCACTCTTTCCTTGCTGTTCTTGCCGTGTATGCCGGAAATATCGGCAAGAACGTAATAAGCGCCCTGCGGAACGCACGGGGTTAATCCCGCCGCATCAAGTGCATTGCATATTTTATCACGCTTTATGTGGTACTCTTCCTCAATCTTTGAATAATAATCGTCTCCCAAATTGATAAGCCCTTTAGCCACTCCTACCTGAAGCGGCGCAGGCGCGCATACATACACCAGATCGTTAAAATACCCTATAGCTTCTGCCCATTTTTTATTACACAAACAATACCCAATCCTCCATCCGGTTATACTGAATGTTTTGGACACACCCGAAATGGTTATCGTTCTATCGCTAAGACCCGGTATAGAGGCCGGAGAAATATGACTTTTACTGCCGTATATAAAATGCTCGTATATCTCATCCGTAAAAATAAAAAGGTCATGCTTTTCGGCTAAATCTCCGATCATTTCTATCTCGTTCCGGCTAAAAACCTTCCCTGAAGGATTACTCGGAGTGTTAAGTATTATGGCCCTTGTCTTTGGGGTTATGGCCTTTTCCACATTCTCCCTGACAATTTCCCAGCCGGGCGGATCGAGCCTCACATGTTTCGGCACAGCCTCGGTGGCTATGAGCGTTGTCACGTGATATCCGTAAAACGGCTCAAACACAATAACCTCATCTCCCGGTTCGAGAAGAGCAAGACATGTGCAGTACAAAGCCCCCGTAGCCCCTGACGAAACTACGATCTCACCTTCGGGATCGAACTCAACACCGGTAAATCTCTTATGTTTTTCGGCTATGGCCTTTCTTAGCTGAACAAGCCCTTCGTGATGTGTGTAAGTATTCACACCTTCGTCAATAGCGCGCTGCGCCGCCTGCCTGACTACAATAGGCACTTCCGTATCCACCACACCCTGCGACAAATTTATCCCGCCCATCCGTTCACACTCGATGGACATGTTGCGGATCTCAGAGCGCGTTACCCAAGCGGTTCTTTTACTCAGATGTAATTTACTCATTTGTAACCCGTGAACTGTAAACTGTGAACAGTTAGTTGATTTTAGTCTTCACTGATTTTATCAATCCCGACAAAAGTTTTCTCACCGTTTCCAAATCATTCAAAATATCCTTGCTTCCCAACTTAAAATAGCCAAGTCTTTCGGCTAAAATGATCTGTGTTTCTATCTCGGATGTTGAGGCTAGCGCTATGTACAAAAATTGTGCGAATTCCCGGCTTGAATAGCGGCCCGCACCTTCCGCAATATTGCTAACGACTGAAACCGCTGCACGTCTCAATTGGGATACAAGGCCGAACCGCTCATCCGCGGGAAAGTTTTCAGTCAACTTGTAAATTTTCTCCGCGAAATCCATGCTTTTCTGCCAAGCATTCAGATCTTTATGCGTTTTCATCCTCACCCAGTTTACAGTTCACAGTTTACAGCTCACAGTTTTACTTCCCATAGAATCCCCTCACGACACTTATCACATACTCAACTTCCTCATCTGTTATCTCTACATTCATCGGCAAAGAACAAACCTCACAACTGATCGCTTCCGTTTCAGGAAAACCCCTGTCTTCAAGTTTGAGAGCCTCGTGTCTATAATATGGTTTTCTAAACTGTGTTAAAACCTCAATACCATTATTCTTCAGATATTCTGAAAATTCATTGCCCTGTTTTGACCTTAACGTATAGTTCTGGTATATATGATCAAATCCCGGGCTGTCATAATGCGGAAGAAACAGATCCGCTATGCCGGAAAGTCCCCTGCGATAGCGTTCGGCTATAGTTTTACGTCTTATTATCCAATCAGGCAGATGTCTGAGTTTAACATCGAGAAAGGCCGCTTGCAGGTTATCAAGCAAACATGTAAAACCGTGACCGTGATATTCACCGGTATCCCTGTCTTCACCATTATAGCGCATACGCCTGGCGAAAAGCGCCACGTCAGCATCGTTCGTGGTTATAGCCCCGCCGTCTCCGTAACCGCCTAATATTTTGAACGGATAGAAACTCCAGCACCCTGCGAGTCCCCACGACCCGGCTCCCTTGCCATTTATGCTTGAGCCCAGGCTTTGACAGGCGTCTTCTATAACGACAAGATCATACTTCTTCGCCATGCCCATCACCTTCGGCATATCCGCCATCCAACCGCTGAGGTGAACGGGCATTATAGCTTTAGTTTTCCCGGTTATTGCGTTTTCTATCTTGCCGCAGTCTATGTTGAAATCTTTCGCAACATCCACGAGTACGGGTTTAGCTCCGGCATTGACTACAGCCGAACATGTCGCCACGAAAGTATGTGCCGGAACTATAACTTCGTCACCCGGTCCTACTCCGGCCGCCCGAAGCGACATGTGAAGAGCATCGTATCCGCTATTGAGCCCCACCGCGTATTTTGTACCGACAAACTCGGCAAGGTTCTGCTCGAAACTCTTGAGCTGGCCCCTGTCTACCAGGTCACCTTTAGACATTACATCGTTATAAGCAGCGTCTATCTCGTCTTTTATCAAAAGATAATTTTTTGCCGGGTTCACAAAAGGTATTTTTCTTTGCATAGATAGCCTTCTTTATCTGGATCTGGACACCATATCCTTTACAGCGTTAAATATGTGTCCGCTCATCTCAAAATATTTAGCCTCAAGCATACGGCTTGAGGGTGCCGGACACTCCGGCACGGTCAATCTTACTACCGGAGTTTTCAAACTGTCGAATCCAGACTCGGAAACCATAGCCAATATCTCGGCCGCAAGCCCACAAAAACTCCAGCCCCCATCCACGACTATCATCCTACCGGTTTTACTTACAGAGTTCAATATTATCTCTTTATCCAGGGGCTTAGCCGTCCTCAGGTCCACTATCTCGGCCCGGATACCTTCCTTTGAAAGTTCATCCGCCGCCTTGAGACATTCTTCCACCATATAAGAGATGCTAACAAGCGTAATATCCGAACCGTTCCTTCTTATTCTGCCTTTCCCTATAGGCACTTCATAAATACCTTCCGGAACATTGCCTTCTATATCGTAAAGCCATCGGTCATCAATATATATCACAGGGTTATCGTCTTTTATGGCGGATATCATCAGGCCCTTAGCATCATAAGGAGTTGACGGCATTACGACTTTAAGCCCCGGTATATGCGCGAAAACCGCGTGTATCGCCTGCGAATGCTGCGCCGCCTGCTCTCCTCCACGGTTCACTATCCCCCATACAACTACCGGAACCTGGGATTTCCCTCCGAACATATAATGCCAGTTCGCGGCCTCATTGATTATAGGATCAAACGCGTAAAACATGAAATCCAGTCTCGGGTGTACCACAATACTCCGCATCCCCGCTATAGCCGCACCCACCGCGGCACCCGTCATAGCGTTCTCAGAGACCGGGGTATCTATAACCCTGTTCTCTCCGAACTTTTCAAGAAGCCCATCGGCCGTCTTCCCGACATACCAGGGACTTTTCACCCCCTGACCGATCAGGAACACAGAATCATCCGCTTCCATCATCTGGCGTAAAGCTTCGTTTATAGCAAGGCTGTACTGTAATTTTCTGCTACTTCGTGACATATCGCAAAAGTTCTCCCTCTCCGGGATATGGACTTTTCCTGGCAAGATCATGAGCCTCTTTGACCTCTTCTTCGATCTTGCCCTTTATGATGTCCATATCCGAAGTTTTAAGAACATTGTGTTTTTTTAGAAATGCCTCAAACTTTTTAACCGGGTCCTTTTTGAGCCATTTCTCTATTTCCGCCTTAGGACGTATGTCGCTATGTGTCCCCTGGACATTATCGTCAGGCCCGACATGTCCCCTGAACCTGTATGTCAACGCTTCGATAAATACGGGGCCTTCCCCTCTCCTTGCCGCTCTCACAACGCTTTCAGCTTTCTCATAAACTTTAACAACATCGTTCCCATCCACTCTGAAACTTTTCATCCCGAAAGGCCGTCCTATCTTATATATCTCTTTTGTGGCCCTTATTTCCTCTATGGGCATATGGGTCGAATAAAGATTATTCTCACAGACAAAAATTATCGGAAGTTTTTTCAACGAAGCGAAGTTAAGGCATTCATACAACACTCCTTCCCCTGTAGCGCCGTCTCCGAAAAAACTGACCGTCACCCTGTTATCTTTTCTTATGCTGGAAGCCAAAGACGCTCCAAGAGCCAATGCGATCGTTCCGGCAACTATCGGCGTGGTTCCCATTACACCTTTATCAACGGATATCAGGTGCATCGAACCGCCCCGCCCCCCTGAACAGCCTGTCTCCTTTCCATATATTTCCGCGACAAGCTCACGCATACATCCACCTTTCGCGAGATAATGGCCATGCGATCTGTGGGAGCCGAATATATAATCTCTTTTCCCGAGAGCGCCGCATACCCCAGCCGCTATAGCTTCCTCCCCGGAATAAAGATGCACCGGGCACCGTATCTCCCGGTTCAGGATAGGCTCGACAAAACTTTCCTCGCAAAGCCGGATCCTCAACATAGTAATGTATAGTTTTTTAAGAACCGAGCATGAACATTTCATCTCTTTTTTCATTTTATTATCACTTTTAACGTTTGCATCATTATAACAATATCTTTCCAAAAAGACCTTTCTTTTATGTATTTCAGCTGGAGGCGTATTTTCTCAGGCCTTATTTCTTCCATGTATGCCTTTTCTGGATCAGAGCTCCCTGCCAAGATCGCCCCTTCGTCGGGATTCCATATCGATGCCCAATCCGTGATACCGGGCCTGACGCTCAGAATAGATTTTTCTTCTTCGGTAAACATATCGACGTAATGCCGCACCTCGGGTCTCGGGCCGACAATACTCATGGTTCCGCGCAAAACGTCGATGAGCTGCGGCAGTTCGTCTATCTTATATTTCCGGATAAACTTCCCGATTTTGGTTATACGTGGGTCATCGTCGGGGGTAGATGAACCTCCAGCTTTTTCCGCGGTTACATTCATAGTCCTGAACTTAAAAGTCCTGAACTCTTGCCTCCTAAACCCCACCCTCAGCCCTCTATAAAAAACCGGCCCGCCATCTTCAAGTTTTATTAAGATGGCAACAACTATCATCACAGGACTCAACACAACAAGCCCCACCAATGATGCGACTACATCAAAACCCCTCTTCCAGAACTCGTAACCCATCTCTCTCCTCAACAACTTTCAGCGGTTGGCAACGTAAGGTTTGAAGTACACTACGCATCCTAACCCCAAACCGCTCACTTCTTCGTAGCCACCGCATACGTTATCTTATAATCTCTACACGGCCTATTACAAGATATTTCTACCGGTTCTTCATAAGGTGCCATGCCCTCAGTAATTTCGTCCGGCAAAGGCACAAGTTTTCCAATGAATATCCTTTTAAGATACGCCCTTGCCTCTAAACTCCCGGGGATGAGATTAACCTTGAGCGCCGCACGCTTTATGAGGGATATAACATTGTCCTTCAACCCTTTTTTTCCGGCGGGAAACCCAGCATAAAACATAATATCTTTAAAATGCGGCTCCAAAAGACTCTTTAATTCAGGGATCGAAAAATATTTGTGAGTATATGGCGACGGATGAAAATCCTTCCAGTCCTTATTGACCATCCCTATTATGAGGGTTCCGTCCTCTCTCAACACTCTTGCCGCTTCGGCTGTGAACTTTTCCGGAGAGAATAAATAATATATCGCCTCAAAAAGTATCACAAGATCGCTAGCACCATTGGGAAATTCGAGTTTGTGCGCATCCATTAGTGCCACATGAATAGGGCGGCGTACATTTAGCGGTTTGCGGTTAGCGGTTTGCGGTGAACGGTTTGCGATGAGCGGCAAACAGTAATGTTCACGAGCTAGAGCAATGTTTTTTTCATCAATATCTATTCCTGCAACGCTCTTCGCCACTGAAGCGAGGTATCCGAGGCCCAGACCACTCCCGCACGCAACTTCCATGACATCCTTGCTATGAGCAAAATCACGTGCAAAACGGTATCTCTGATACAACCTCTGGACCTGTTCCCGTGTCGCCCTGATTCCGGGAGATTCGGTTATTGCACTATAATCATTTTTTTTCTCTGATCCATAGTATTCCCTTTTAATTCTAATAAATGTTCTCCTCGATAGCCACCCACGACCAATATTACCGCACAACACGTAATGCACTCCTCACCAATCCCCAAATACTGCCCAGACCATAGCTCAAGTGAAGAGAAAGAAAAACGAATGGCATAAAGAATAGTAAGCGCAGATCTTTCTCTTTTTGAACCGTTTTTAAAGAAAAATATATGCTTGTCGCTAAATAAATTAGTATAATACTTCCAAATGTCAGCAATCCTGCAAACTTCACGGGGCTATGCAAGCCCGAAAAGGTCGCCATACCCGCTGCCATGAAAAGTACAGACACAAAGACAAGCGGAACCATATGCCTCCATGAGAGAATATTCTTGTGCAAAACAAAAGGATACGTCACCTTCACCCCATTATCAAAACTGTGTTTTATAAACTCACTAAACTTCGAACGAACATAATACTTCATTATTATGTCAGGAACCAAAAGTATCCTACCCCCTGATTTCCTTATCCTGGCGTTAAAATCTATATCCTCGTTGCGATGCAAATCTTCATTAAAAAACCCTATCTTCTCAAAAATATCACGTCGGAAACAGCCGAAAGGAACCGTATCGACCCACTTAGGCTCTTTGTCCCATCCGATACGATACCGAGCATTCCCTACACCGAAGGGGTGCGACAAACAGAGCGAAATGGTTTTAGCTATAACCGAATCGCCGCGAGGAACAGTCACCCAAACGCCACCGACATTGTCCGCGTTAAATTCGTTCAAGTATTTTACGCATTTCGATATGTAATCCCTGGCGTAAGCGCTATGCGCGTCCATCCGTATTATTACATCGCCCTTAGCCTTTTTTATCCCTGCGTTGAGCCCCGCAGGAGTTATTCTTTTCGGGTTATCGACAACATGTATAAACCCGTATTTTACCGCGTAATCCTCGAGGATTCCTCTGGTGCCATCGTCACTAAGCCCATCGATGACCACAACCTCCAGCCTGTCCTTCGGATAATCATTGTCAATAACAGAGTCAAGACAACCGCTTATATGTTTTTTTTCGTTAAAACATGGCATAACAACTGTAACCAAAGGAAGCTCTCTCATTTATCCTTACCCCTCATATACAAACGAAACCTTATCAAATCAGCTAAACCCCGTATTTTATTTTGAAATAAGTATTTCATG
The DNA here is from genome assembly GCA_018813285.1 of Candidatus Omnitrophota bacterium. Taxonomy (GTDB): domain Bacteria; phylum Omnitrophota; class Gorgyraeia; order Tantalellales; family Tantalellaceae; genus JAHJBY01. The sequence goes on along the minus strand of JAHJBY010000046.1, from coordinate 20,659 downwards.
AAAGTATCTGTTGATACCACAAAACCAATCCCATGCTTTATGCCCCAAGGGATCCCGCGCTGCTCAAGTCGTCGCACGATACTCCGTCTTAAAATCTTTTTTCTGACCTTTTTAACCATAACAAGTATTTTTTTTCTCATTTCCAATGACAGCTCCGGAGTCTCAAAAACCGGAATATTGGAAGTCGTAGAATTATCATTCAAATACTCATCAGGTTGTTTAAACAAATATCCTTTCTCGGACAACCAATCATATAATTCCGTCCCCGGATAAGGTATGATATTAGACCATTCCGCGTAAAATACAGGATATTTTAATGAAAAATTGATTGAATCCTGGATATCTGAAATGGTTTCATACGGGACACCGGCCAGAAAATTTAAATAAACGTCGAAGCCTACTTCACAGGCATTTTTGACAGCATTATCAATATCACTAAATTTCTCGCCTTTTTTTATTACCCCGAGCATTTTATCGTTCCCCACCTCAACACCTATTGCAATTGTTCTGAAACCGACTTCTTTCATCCGTCCTAAAACATCTCTATCAAGCTTATCCGCTCTTGCTCCGGCGCACCTGAAAAATATATCTTTAAAACCTCGTTTTTCGATCTCATCGCAGATCTTGAATACTCGGTCTTTCGATACATTAAAATTATCATCCTGAAAGCTAAATTGCCTATACCCCCTCTTATGCCAAAATTCTACTTCATCCACAACATTTTCAGGGCTTCTTAACCTTACCTGCTGCCCGCTTGCCAGTTTAACCGCGCAATAAGTGCAACTATATGGGCACCCCCTTGATGATATTACAGCTTTTTCGTCGATATATCTATTAAGCTCGAAATTATTATATGTCGGGAAGTTAAGAGCGTCTAAGTCTTGAATGAATTTTCTGGTTTTATTTTCAACAATGTCGCCATCTTCCCTGTATATCAGATTCTCTATATCCTTGAGTTTTTTTCCACGACATAACTCCAGTAAGGCGAATTCCCCCTCAAGGAACACCCCAAAATCTATGGACGGACAATCTTCTAACACTTTTTTCCTTAAGCATGAAACGTGGGGTCCCCCAACAATAACTTTCATTGAAGGAAAATATTTCTTTATCTCTTCAATAGTTTCATATGCCGTCTTGTACTTATTGCTGAAAAGGTTTACGCCCAGAAGATCCGGCTTAAACTGGTCAACTTTCCTCTTCAGATCATCTAATGTGTATCCCAAAAGCATGTCAAGAACATCATATTTGATGCCATTTTCCAATAACATTTGCGCCAGATACCCCAATCCAATATTGGGCCTAACCGGACCCAACTCGGTCTTAACTGGAGGAGTAATCAATAAAATCCTATGAAAACACATAGTATTAGTTCCCCTCATTAAAGTTGAGTCTTGTATATGGCATTTTTACGACCTCTTATTATTTCTTCGTACAAATCAATATACTCATCGGAAATCTTCTGCCAGCTAAAATTGTCTTTAACCCATTGTCTGCTGCGTTCCGCGAAACTTTTGCCATAATACGTTCCGTCATTTACCATTTCCAGCATAGCTTCTTCCCATGTTTCTACGTCCCATGGCAGCCATTTGCCCAAATGTGTTTCCTCTAGAACTCTCCAGGGAGTTCCCTCGCTGGCTATCACAGGAATCCCGGAACCCAATGCTTCCAACACAACATTACCGAAACTTTCAAAATATGAAGGCAAAAGCAGGCATTTACTATTCTGAAGCAATGCGATTTTTAGCTCCCCGCTGATTACTCCAGGAATCAACACACTCTCAGGCCTATTAAGTCTTCGAACCTTCTCTTTAATTTTAGCATAAGATCCACGATAACTCTCCCCACAAACAACCAAAACAGCATTAGGCATTCTTTGAACAACACGCCCCCAAACATCCAATAAAAACGGAATAGCTTTTTCTTCCGCCAGACGTCCCAGAAAAAGAAATATTGGAGTTCCCTCCTTTATCCCAAGTTTTTCATAGACAATCTTGCTGCCTTTGGGTTCTAAATAGATCGAAGTATCCAGCCCGTTACCGATACAAACCAGATTATTGGTCCTTATCTGGTTACACACCGATTTCTTTTCGGATTCACTATTGCAAACAACCTTATCAGCGTTTACCAAAACTCGACGTGAAAATAGATTAAAAAAAAGTATTTTTTTAACAACGCTTCTAACCCCTTTCTGCCTCTTGAACAAAGGAATAAAGTTGCCCTGGGGTAACACTATATATGGCGTATTGCTTTTTCTTGCCGCATGTGCGCCAAAAACGGTCGAAACTGAGTATATGCTATTAAAGTGAATAAGATCATAATTTTTACAAACACCGTAGAAACGTTTAATCATTTCTACTGAAAAATCGAAATTATTATCAAACGCCGCCTTGAAAATGTGCAATTTTTCAGATTTAAGCTTTCTCGCGTCCTCTGCATTCCACCCTAAGTTAGTGGTGAAAACCGTTACGTCCACACCTTTTTCTTCCAAAGCGCTGACTAACTGCCTAGTTGAATTCGACACACCATCCCCCCCTGACGGTGAATATAGAGAACAGAATAAAACCTTCATTTTACTATTCCTCTGTAAGATAAAAATCTGCCAAGAGCAAATCCATACTCGCTACCGTGAAAAAAGTTTTTATTCACAATATTTCCCTTCAAACACATCAGACAACGCTTTCAATACCTGCTCTTCTGATATCTTATCAAGACATAAGGGTGGGGATCTAAAACATACTTCTCGTTTGCAATTTTTGCATTCTATTTCCTCCCTCAATACCTTATGATTATTTCCGTATGGATACCATAACTTGCTCTGTTCTATCGCGGAAAAAATCGCCACACATGGTGTACCCATCAAGGCGGCAAGATGCATACTACCCGTATCGTTCCCCAAATAAGCTTTTGCTCTCGATAAAATAGCCGCTGTCTCTTGTAGGGTTGCTCCACAAGCAGAAAAGCCATATCCAATCCAATGTTTCGTAATCATTTCGGCCAAACCCGCCTCTTCTGGCCCGCCAACAACAACAAGTTTCATTCCTGTACGCCTATTCCATTCCCTACCGGCTCTTATATACCGTTCAACGGGCCAATGTTTACTTTTCATTTTACTACCTGGGCAAACCACCAAGACATCTGCGCCATTAATCCCCCATTCATCCCATTTAGCCTGAACCCAATCCTCCTTAAAATTCAACAAACATTTGTCCGGCAATTCAACTGGAATGCCGGCTAAACGTAAAAATCTCAACATTCTCTCGGATTCTTTAGGAAGTTCATATGCCTGCTTTTCATACACATAAGTCCAACTCCACATCTCTTTGAAACAAACAATATTTTTAAAATTCAGCATCTTAAAGAATATCCAGTCTCTGACTATTTGGTATCTCCTCACAGTGCTGTATGGCAAATAAATCAACAAATCATCTTTTCTGACGTTTAGTTTATTTTTTAATTCGTAAAATTTTTGAACCACATTAGACTCAACATCGTATGTTACGACTTCGCTGATATGGGGACTTAATCGGGCAACATCGGCACTCTGAACATATTTTCCCTTTTTAAAATGGTTGCTACATAAAACTAATGGGACCTGAGGATATAAACGCTGTAAAGCCTCAAAAATAGGAAATGTCACTACTGTATCCCCAAATTGGCCCTGACGAAACAAGATAATCCTCTTATACGGGAAGAACTGCATCTTCATTTATGATCCGTTGTCCCTAGCGCTCTTTGTGTTTACAACATCCATGTTTTTCTTTAAACCTCTTTTTTGTCTTGTTTTCGGCAATACTTCAGCACTAAAGCAACTATTGCCAAAACTAGCACACTTCGAAAACTCTCGCAAATCCGCCGACTGAAACTGCCGTACGGGATAAGAAACTGTTCAGCCCATATTGGATAGACACATACCCATGCCAAATTAATTCTCTCAGGATGTTTCAAAATGCGTTCTATCCACCGACATAACAATAGACATATTATGCCACCAAAGAAAACAGCAACAAATCCATAGTTCATATAGAATTCAGCAATTGTACCAGCCGGATTCACCCCTTCATCATAGGGCATTACCAAAGTAGTAACTTTTTGGATTTCCCCCAAATCTGGTTTATTGGGACAAAAATAGCGAGGTATCATAGCATACAAAATGTGAACAAAGGTTTTTCCGTAGAAATACGGGATAACATTGGGCACGCTGATCATTACAGCTGACGCCGATCGAGCTTGATATAAACGAAACATAGTATCGTCCAGCGCCCTCAGCATTGCAACATCAGAACTAGATCCCATTCTACCTCGAAAATCTCCTCTAGCGTAACCAACTCCCGCCTCAGCAAACACATGAAATACCTGAGAAACTGACAAAAATCTTCTTCCCCCTTCAACTTTATTATATGTCAGAACATGACTTTTCCCCACAACCGCAATAACAAATATTCCGAACATACCAATAATAACCCAATGTTTCCATCGTAATTTTATTCCGCAAAGTGTTGCGAATATAATGGAACGTATCACAAACAGGCACATCCAATAGCGGTGCATCAGGAAAATTTGAAATAGTCCATCAAATGCCCATAAAAACATACCAACCTGACGCTGTTTTTTCCCGCCGAAAGCAATAAGCACAAAATAACAAATTGCATAATAGTATGGAACATTATAAAATATCAGCGCAAGACTTTCTGACCCACATACTGCAGGAACTTCACGTGAAAGTCTTCCCTGCCAACCTAAAGTCAAAAGATAAATACGCCACCCCATCCCGAACAGCACTGGAAAAACAAAAACCCACAACTTCTTGCCGAATTCCCCTGTGCGAGAACAAACCGTTTGCTGTTTATTTCTTATTAGAGCAGGACTAAGCACTGCGACTACAAGAAACGACATACCGAATAAACACAAACTTTTTAAAAAAATAGGTAGCCCTTCAAAGTAAGAGGGAATGATGTAATCCCAAGGACGAAATTGCCAATATAAAGATGGGCCGATATAAAATAACAGTATTCCTCCTGCAAACAAACACGTGGGGGATGCCCACGTAATTGGACTATTACGAAAAGCTCGCAGATAAATAAAACCCCACATTAGCATTGAAGCTACACCATAAAAAAGGATATACTCTTTCATAAAACAAATATTAAGTTAAATAACTGTTTGGCAGTTTCGCCAAAACTATGTAGTTAAAATTCTATCTTTAATTTTTTAGACATCTAATACACTCAATCATTTTGCATAACCGTTCCTTGTTGCTATACCCTCCGCTAACACACCGCTCGTACCCAGCTTGTGCAATCAACCTACGCTCCTTGTCATGCGTCAAATAATACTGGACTTTATTTAATAATTCCTCATAATTGCCAAAAAAAACAGCTTCAATATCTTCCCTAAATAATGATAGATGTTCACAGGTTCTCTCCGCCAACATAAAGGCGCCACAAGCTGGGATCTCGATACTTCGAGTTGTTTGCAAGTCCCGGTTAATTTTGCGAAGAAAACAAATATTAATATCGAAGGAGCATATAGCTTTAGTATATTCCTCCCCCAATAAAAACCTTCCTTCTAACTTCAAGTTCGGATGGGATAGCTTACATCTCCTCCACCCCGCTCCCCACACTCTAACTGAAATACCTTTTTTTGCAAGATAAAAAAGAGCCTCCGCTCTTTCACGTTCATACTCTCCCACAAAACCAATCGGCCCGCCAAATTTACTCATATCTACATTAGCAATATCCATAGGTCGATGCGTTTTGGGGTCGTAAGCATTATCGACAAACACTACCTTCGGACACCCTATATCTGCCAATTCCTTCACATTATAAGACTTGGTGGTAAAATAAATATCATAGAATGGCAACCCGCCAAGAAAATGATGAGATTGATTGTCGGGGTTTAACATATCATCCGGCGAATAACCCACAATTACTGTGTGCGGACTTTCCTTCTTAACAGTTTTAAGTATTTTAGGGTTTACGGTCAATCCTTTGTCTACCCATAAAACCTGGTAAAAGTTTTTTTTGAAATACTGTAAAATCTGCGAGTTTATACCTGCCAAGTCCACAGGACCAATGAACTTTCGTCTGACTCTATATAACGAACATTGTTGTTTCTTTTGGACATCTTGGGGATTTGTATTCAAAGGAGTTACCTCATGGCCTAAATCAGCAAGCGCCTGCATACGTTGCAGGCAGGTTCCCCCTTCATCAAGTGGTCCTATATATAAAATGTTAATCATTCAACCTCTTTTCTATTTTCGCTCTAAAAATACTTTATAACCGGCTTCATAGACAGATCCTGACGTGCAGCAAAGAACTTGTCTTGCCTCCGCATCATTCAAAAGATCTTTTAACGGTCTGTTATACTCAATACTCGTCTCCTTGGCTCCTTTTCCTTTAATATACGGTATCGTAACGTGGGTATTAGGGAGCCATGTTACAAGATATTTCAAATAAAATCCTGCCTCACCCAATAGACTCAAAAACTCGTTAATATCTCCGCCATATTCACTAATAAGTCTTGGATGTACTTCAATGAATAATTTCAATGGCCTACGAAGACTTAAAACCCTTTTCATACCCTTTAAAATAAGCCACTCCGCACCCTCAGGATCCATCCGGATAAAATCTATTTCCTTGTCCCCCAGTAATTCATCTAAAGTATATGCATCCACTTCAATAGTGTTATTCCCTTCAGAATCCGGCAAAGTTAACTTACAATGATTGGAAAGAGCTTCGACGGAAAATTGGACCTTCCCAACCTTATCGGCGATTGCCAGATTAAAAAGTTCAATAGACCCCGGATATGCATTTATTTCGATATTTTTCTTGAGATTTTCAAAATTCTTGGGCGCAGGCTCTATCGCATAAATTTTTCCGGAATCACCAATAATTTGCGCCTCCATTAATACATAATATCCAATATTTGCTCCTATATCCACTACCTTCATTCCTTCTTTTAACTCATCTTTAAATATCTTTGTGCATGCAGGCTCTCGTAGCCCATACAAGAAAAGATCCCTATTAATCCCTGTATCCGATAAATCCAAAAGCATTTGCGACCTTTGGACTTTTTTAATAACTTTCCGGGTTGGATGCAAATAATAATTTAACATGTACCACAATTCATCAATAAAGGGTTTCAAATAAAGACATTTCTTAATATGCAAAACATACCCCTTAATACCTTTATCACATATCTCGTTTCTCGCTCGATCCAACAAGTGCTTAATCATTTAATCCCCCTTTCCGCTTTATTGGAATTGTAATTATTTTTTTTGTTTTATCAAATACTTACTAAACAATTTTTTCTGCATCTGAAATATATATACCCGTGATTTTCTATCAAAAAATATGCCCATAAAAAACACGGTGCCCACATAAAGGCATCCGAAGACTAATATGTCTACTATCCCTTCACGTTTCCAGCGAGTAATAAATATTACTCCCACGATCAAAGAAATTAAACCTTGCATACCGATACCGCTTGCGGCACTTAAAATATCCCGTTTTGAAATGTTGAAAATCCTTATGATTTTTTCAGCCTGGATCCAGAAGCTTGTGGATATTATCGCTAAAATCCCTGCAACGACGATACCTTTTATTCCCCAAATCATTGCAAAACAAATTGAAAGAGGAACGCATATAAGGGCCTCTGCAATATATGCTCGAGCAGCGGTAACCATTTCACCTTTCGCGAAAAGAATAACATAAAAATTCGTTCCTATAATCACAAAAAAACCGTAAACATAAAGTAGCTTTGTAAGAGCCCCTCCACCAAAAAATTCTTTTCCAACCCATAAATTTACGAAACTTTTATTAAAAAACAAGTAACCTCCCATAAGGCATATCCCTGCTAACATTGTTATTTTAAACGTTATGACCGATATTTTTTTAAACTTCTTTTTATCGCCTTCGCCATGTAAATGCGCGAGACTTGGCAGAAAAGCTCGTACAAAATATCTGACTATAAGAGTTAGTATTTCAACTGCTTTTTTCGTGACCGTTAAAATAACACAAAAACTCGGATCAATAAGGGCTGCTATTATCAGATTATCCGATCGCCTCGCTAACGTAACGGCCGCTTGAGCACCAAACTGCCATACTGACTGAAAAGACAGATCTCTGGCATCATTCTTCTTGAACCTTATGGAAACCTGTGGTAATTTCGTTTTCAAAAACCACCACAAGTATATGCCATTCCCCAATACTGCAGATATTCCCCAAACTAAAGCTCCAATAGGTATCGCAACCAGTCCATATCCCAACACCAATAGCACAAGCGTTACTACAACACTCAGAATATCTCCTATGACCAGAAACATTCCAGGAACAATCTGACGTTGGAGTGCAATTAGTACGCCTCCTACATTATACACCATCAGCATCAATGAAGTTCCCACCGCCGCCATAAGAAAGGAAAGTTTCAATTGACTCGCCTCGACACCAGTAATGTGAAAAGCTTCAGCTATCCACGGTAATAAAATAAGTCCCAAAAACACAGGCAGACAACTTGCAACAATCCCAATCATCAGCCCTGTCCCCAAGGTTGACCCTAAACGCCTAAAATCTTGTTTCCCATAATTGGACGCTACCCTCTGGACCAGTACATTGCTAATGCCAAAATCACAAAGACCAAAGTACGCAACAATACTTCCCGTAGCAAGCCATGCCCCATAAAGTCGTGTATCAATATAATGAAGATACAGAGGAATCAGGACTATTCCCTTAACCATCGTCAGAACAAGAGAAGCATAGCCTGAAAACATAAGCGCAATAGTTCCCTTCCTGCGAGAACATATAGGCACATTATATTTTGTGCTTTCAGTTTTCATTTGCTCCCACTGCGCTATGGTCACTTTGAAACACCCTTTTTTATCCTTGTGATATTTCTCCATTGCTGAATATTGGATAACGCAAATTCAACAATGGAGCACAACGCTTAGAGTGTATTTGCTATCCTAAGCGCTATAAACTTTGTACTGCTCTCATTGACAAACAAGGCACTTTAAATTAGGAATCACGCACTTGCCCCTGCCTTATTTCAAGACATCTTTGTCGGGCAATATTTTCAAGCTCCTGCTCAATCTCAGCATGTACTTTTGCCCCAGAAATGTTATTTTTTTCTTCGGGATCCATACAAAGATCATATAATTCCCTTAAGGCCCTAGGGACCGTTTCCCTGCAATCACTAAATTCCCTAAAAATATATTTATATTGCCTTGTCCTGACGGCAATGTTTATTGGCTTCCTTGCAATATCACAAGGCCCGCTGGAAAGATTCTCACACACGATATATATCCTTTCCTTCGTTTTAGCCGAGTACACGGGGTGCCCCTTAAATTCATCAACCGGATCAATGCCTATCAAATCTAATATTGTCGGAGCGATATCAAGTGTGGTACACAAATCATATATCACTTCTTGCTGTAAATTGACATTGTGAAATATCATCGGAATCTTTAAGACTTCTTCATATCCTTCCCCAACAGGAGTTTGCGAAAAAAGCCGATTAGGACGCCCTGCATTATGCGCTCCGTGATCACTGCATATAACTATTAAAGTTTTTTCTAACAATTCCTTCTTTTTCAGAAAACTCACTATACTCTTTACATTTTCATCAATATATCTGAGCGAAAAATCATACTGCAAATTACCATAATAGTTCCGTCCAAGCTTGATCCTGCTGGAATATAATTCCATATACCCGGGCGGAAATCCTATTTTCCCTGTAATGCAACTCAAATCATGGGCATCCAGGAAATGAGCCCATAGAAAAAATGGTTTACTGGAATTATTCCCAATCCAATCTGTGATATAATTTTTAAGATATTCAGCACTGATATTTGAACCAGGCCTCCGCATTTGTATAGAAAATGCCTTCAATCCTTTTCGGATTATATTAAAATAAAATTCCATTGCTTTCTTCGTTGCATTTTTAGGCATCCCCGCAAAAACATATAAATCTTTATGGGAACCTTGACTGAGGAGATCAAACAAATCTTCATGGGACTGTGTGTTTAAACAACTTAATCGCCCCAACAATAGTTCTTTCAACAATTCAAAGTTATGCCTATATATACGCCTATCGTATGCAACTTTCCCGAAAAACAGCTCATTCCGTTTTCTTTCACAAAATGGCACAGCGCATAAAAGAAGATCGTTTAGCATTGACTTGGTTATTCTCCCAAATTCAAGCTCTTCTATCGTGTTTTTATCTTTTAATCCCTCAAAATACTTAAAGTAAATACCTACAATGGTTTTCCAAAAAAGCTCTATGTCAAAAAATTCATAAAATTCATTGAATCCTCTCTCGTATCCAAAAAAACGACTAAGAAATATAGAAGTTGAGAATGCAACCGTCTTATACCCATTAGTTTCAAGCACTTGCGCCAAAGTTATTGGCCGCTGTTTTATACCCATATCGTAACCGCCAAAATCAAGCGGTAAAGTAGATGTAAATATGCTTGGAAACGAAAATTGCGTTGGATGGCTATGGGTAACAGCATTGGCACATGAAATTCCCTTGTTTCGCAACCAATCAATTGTCGGGGTTGTATCGATAGGATACCCATTGCGCTGCATTCTGTCATAACGCATAGAATCAACTGTCAAAAAAATTACATTCTTTATTTTGTTGCTCATCTTGTCCTTGTTTTTTTATACCCTTACACAATCATCCAACCTCGAGCCTCGACAGAACCCCTGTTCCATCCCCGCAATAAAACCTTACGCCCCGCGCGGCTTTCTTACACATTCGCTGGTCAGTTGATAGCCGCCGAGTTTGTTTGGCGCATTCTTCTTTTACATCGCTGATACAAACTATTTTCTTTACCCATTATGATAATGACTTTCTTAATATTTCCAAGATTTCCTTTTTGCTGACAGGGGCGAGGTTATTTTTTACTCGATCAGACGTAATCATCTCGCTGGATAGTTGCATTAATTCTTTAATCGATGGAAGATACGCTCGCACTCGTTCACGCACTCGTAACAACTCCATAAAATTCACGAGTAATTCTTCCAAGACATCTACATCTCTTAATTTCAAAAATCCTGCAACTTTTTGAAATCGCCCATCCTCATAGGCCCTATTCAAGTGAAAAACACTCACAATCGTAAAAGCACATGCCAATCCATGAGGCACTCCAAAATGAACGGTTAACGGATAGGAAATTGAGTGAGATAAAGCCGTTCTTGTCTGGCTCATGGCAAGTCCAGAAAATAAACTTGCTCTCATCATCCGCGAACGATTAGTAATATTTCTCATATCGCCAACCGTATCAGGCAACGCAGTAAATATGATTTCAAGAGCATTTATCGCATAAACATCGGTGATAGGAGTTGCATTACGGTTCCAAATTGCTTCAAATGCATGCGCCAGAGCGTCTAAACCGGCCGTAATCGTCTCTTTTTTCGGTAAGCTTAAAGTAAGCACAGGATCAAGAATAGCTATGCGTGGATATATCTGTGGTTTTTCCAGTGAGTATTTCTTTTTTTCCTCTTTATCCCAGATCGTAGCAAAGGGGGTCACTTCACTGCCTGTGCCAGCTGTCGTTGGTACGGCAATAATGGGTAATATGGTTTTATCCTTTAGGTCAATTTTCCCGGCTAATAGATCCCGAAGGGAAAGCTTATCAACTCGACAAGACAAAACAACACTTAACGCTTTTGCTGTATCTATAACACTTCCGCCGCCAAGAGCGACTATGCACTCAACAGATAATTTGTCCAGTTCGGCGCCAAAAGATCCTATTTCATCAAAACTCGGATTAGGTTGAACCCCATCAAAAACAAATACATTGTCTTTTCCAAGCAGTTGACATATTCGTTTGGTAACACCACGTTTAGTGAAACCCGGGGTTGTAACCAAAAGGGTCTTTTTTGCCCCCGATAACCCAGGAAGCTTATTAAGAGCATTCTCGCCAAAAACAATCTTGACCGGATTATCATATTGCCAGTTGCAGGATGTCATATCATCCTGATGTAAATTTACAGTTTTTTTCATTCGGAAAGTTTCTCCATAAAAAGTTTCTTCATTTGTTTTAAAGAAATATCAGGCCGGCCCAGGTCTTTTCTTGCCCCCTTGTTAACTCTTATCTCTACAAATGCCGGTCCGGCATTTGTAGAGATAAAATCTAACGTATCTCTTATCTCTGTAATATTTTCTGCCCGCATAGTGATCTTATATCCACAGGCTTTAGCAATCTCAACAAAATCTATCCCAAACCCGGCGGTAGGCTGCCCTCCAACCGAATCGTGCGAACCATTGTTAAGCACTATATGGATAAACTTGGAAGGTGCATTCTTGCCCGTAATTGCCATCGCCCCCATATGCATAATTATAGCCCCATCACCGTCCAAGCAACACACACGTCTGTCAAGATCGCTTAAAGCAATGCCTAAAGCTATCTGAGAGCAATGCCCCATAGAACCCACAGTCAAGAAATCATTACCATGGCCTTGCTTTAACTCTTCACGATATTCAAAAACCTCTCTTGATACCTTCCCTGTTGTTGAAACGACTATATCTTTATCACTCAAATTATCTATAATGATCTTAATCGCCTGCTCTCTACTTATCAGATAGTCAGTTTCTGTTTCTTTTTGTAGTTTATATGGCTCAAAAGTGCCTTTTCTGACTATTAGAGCATAAGGATGTTCTTTTTTTCGCATTACACAACACGCGTTGTCTATTTCCCGTTTTGCCTGTTCCATCGAATCGCTGAGAATACAATAAGGTACCCCCAATACGTCAAGCATCCTCAGCATAACCTTTCCTTGTTTTAGATGCTGGGGTTCGTCATGAACTCCGGGTTCCCCTCGCCAACCTATCAACAAAAGCATGGGTATACCGTAGACTTCACTATCCGCCAATGAAAGTATTGGATTTATTGCGTTACCCAGTCCGGAATTCTGCATATACACTAATGCAAATTCTTTTTCCGCCAGATAGTGCCCCATCGCAAGAGCAACAGCCGCGCCTTCATTAGCGGTAATTATGTGTTTAGTACCGAGACCCCGAGCTTCGATGTAAGCACAAAAATCTTTCATCAGGGAATCTGGAACTCCCGTAAACAGCGAAACTTCGTTCTCTTTTAATACATTGAAAAATTTTTGAACCTCCAACATTACCGCCCCCCGGGGATTAAGTCTAATATGTCCTTTAACGGCATCATCCGCTCTTCCGCTTCCCAGGCTCGTCCATACTCCAGAATCACTTTAGCAACTTTTACCATAGCCGGATAAGCGCTTCGGAGTAAATGGTTGGCATAGATCACTACATTAACGCCCGCTTCGATCAATTCACGCTCGTAAACTCCGCTATAACTTGTCGGCACGGCAAAAAGAGGAACTTTAAAATTGAACTCCTTATATCTCTGGCAAAATGCGAATACTTCACTCGCATCTTTTTTTTTGCTATGAATCATTATCCCATCAGCTCCGCCAGCAATGTAAGCTCTAGCCCTATTGATCGCGTCATCCATGCCTTGTCTTAATATCAAACTTTCGATCCTCGCGATGATCATAAAATCATCGGTGACCTGAGCCCGCTTTCCAGCTTTAATCTTTTCACAAAAATCCTCGATAGAAGCTTGCTCCTGTTTTACCTCTGTGCCAAAAAGAGAGTTTTTTTTCAATCCAACCTTATCCTCAATAATAATCGCTGAAACCCCCAAACGTTCAAGTGTTCGAACAGTAAATACAAAATGTTCCGCTTTACCCCCGGTATCGCCATCAAAGATAACGGGTTTTGTCGTTACTTCCATCAGATCATTAACATTGTTTATTCTTGCAGAGATATCAACCGCTTCGATATCAGGTTTGCCTTTTGCCGTAGAATCGGTGAGACTGCTTGACCACATCCCGTCAAATTCTCGGATTTGCCCCTCCCCTTCAACCCTCGTATTCTCAGCGATCAGGCCTGTTAGCCCATTATGAGCTTCTATGATTCTTACAATATTTTTATTTCTGATCAAACGACGCAATTGCTTCAACCTGATATCCGGCGTTGTCCCAACTTGCTTCAATACATTATTCAGCATTGTTGAAGAAATCCCTTTAGTATAAGGCACCTCGATAAGTTCCCCCCCCCATTTTCCCAACGTGTTGATAACATTTTCTCTTGTGTCCTTCTGCACCCCCTCTTTCCAGTCATCTCCATGCACAACGAAATCCGGATTCAACTTTTCCAGATTTGGACAATAATCTAATGTTGTCTGTGGTATAACTTTATGAACTCCTTTTATGTTTTCAACTATGACTTTTCTATGATCGAAATCCAGATAAGGTAACCGTTTATAGCTAGCAATAGCTTCATCAGTAAGAAGCCCGACTGTAACTTCTCCTAATTTTTCCGCCTCTTTGATGATATTGAGATGTCCTCGATGAATAAGATCTGCGCTCATAGCAATATATACCGTTTTTTTAGCTTCTTTCTCCCGTGTCATCATCCACCTCTACCTTTTCTCTTTTTGCCCCATTCCTCTACCACTCACAAACTCTCCTAGCCCCTTTCTCCAAACTCGCATATCTTTAGCAACTTAGGTGGTTATTTTTGATAGGCGCTATATTCGAAATCCATGAAGGACAGAAAAATTTACCTCTAATTCTATTGGCTCCTTTGTTAGCGCATAACTACCAACCAAGCTCACCCACGGCTATGAATCACAACGGAACAGCCGACAGGTACTGCATCTTGTTAGACAGCTATTGCTTTGGTGTTATTCTTATATTGTCATCCTGAATAATAATCTCCAGATTTGGCCTCTTTGATTTGATGAAATCTTTGAGCTTTTCTATGCTCGGATAAACGGGGTCTGCTCCGAAGCAGCGTGCGTCGTCAATAATGATGACATGTCCTCTATCTGGGGCATTTAGTATATGGCGGAGCTCTTCATAGATAGGCGTGTCTTTTTCCCCTTTGGCTGTTACCCCGCCTGAATAATGGCCGTCAAGCCAAAACAGGGCCGGTTCATTTATTTTGTTCATCAAGTTCATAAGCTCGACCCCACTATCCCCGTGAATCAGTTCTATATGTCTTACTCCCTTGAATCTCTTCTTTGCTTTCTCATATAGTTCCTCATCTATTTCGATCGTATATAAGCGGTCGAAGACACCCTTCATCGCTTCAACCATGTCTCCATAGAATGTTCCCGTCTCAACCAGAATCTTGAGTCCGTACCTCATTGCATAGGTTTGGAGTGTTTGCTGCTTGACTATATGCGGTGGTGGCACAGGCTTCCCTTTTCTTTCCCATTCAATAAGTTCTTTTGCGTATTTTCTCTTTGTAACCCAGTTGTGCAAGAAATAGTAGAGAGGCATCTTCTTAATGATCTGCTTCATTAGACGACCACTCCTTTCCCGAAACTCCTGGATAAACCTACTCGGTCTTGTGTAAAGAAGAAATAGTGCGAATCCCCCTTTTTGCAAACTTGTATAATTGCCTGGATATTTTCGAAGAAATCTTGGTAAATGCTGCAACCTTGATTCTCTTAGATCGATACCATGCCAAGGCAGTGTACAACCCCCGTGCAAAAACATTCGACCATCATACCCTGAAAATAGGTAAGTGATATGATCTAGGCTTGTGCGAAGAACTCCGGGGCCATTGGATTCGATCTGAAATAGTGGATAATCTTCTCTTCTAACAAAGAATGCGTTGAAAGGCAATACGGAAACCAACTCATAACCTTTTTCTTTTCCTAATTCAACGAGGGACAATAGGCTTGCACCTTGATTGATGGATGGATCTGCGGGTTGAATAAATCGCATATGCGTAGGAATGGTAGGATTGAATTCAACAACAATTAGCTTTGGCCTGTATTTCGAAAAGGCTTTCCAGACATGATAGTCATTCCCGTCAATATCTATCGAAAGGAGATCAAAATCATAAGGTACAGGTGCGGGACAAAGAATCTGATCCAGATTGTCATGTTCTCCAAACCCAACGAACTTGTTTATCAAAATGATATTATTTCGATGCGAATAGTTGCGCTGCAGATTACCAAATTTTTTCTTGTCAGCTTCAATAAGAACTGCTGAATATCCTTTAGATTCGATCAAATGGCGTGTATTAGTCAGAAACAATCCATCCCACGCACCGAACTCAATGCACCATTTATCATTGTTAGGGATTATTTCTAAGATCTTCTCGATTATTCCATCTTCGCCAGTTTGCGAGTACACGTCACGTTTGTGTTCTAATAGCCATGTGGGATACCTACTCATTCAACTTCTCCTTTCACTCTTGAGGTTGTCGCCTAACATTTAATATACAAATCTGTTTTTCACAGTTTCCAATACTGCCGCAACTGTAATTATATCATATTCACATCATCTCTCAATTCCAGTTCGATATCCCGGATTTCCACGCAATATCTATGCGCGAATTTACTTCACACCATTAACCAATTATTGGGAATAAGATCATCCTTACCAATGAATCGCGTTATCGGCACCGTAATTATTTTGTTTTTATGTCTGCCCAACCATGCTCCCCACCAGCTAAAAGTGCTGTCAGCAATAATAAAATGTTTGCACAGACTCATTAACCAGAAATCGGCATAAGAGTTCGATTCCCCATGGTTACAACTAACGCACGTTAAACGTTCGTCTGGAATTTTCAATAAGCTCTTAGCGGAACTTGGATCGTCTGAAAAAAGAAAATAATACGGATCGTGAACTTTTCGCTCGATTTCTTCCACGGCACATCGATAATATGACCTTATGCCCTCATGAGACCTTGTTGCACCCCAAGGCGGGGCAACCAACCGCACATGTATCGCTACAGCCTCGCACCTCTGGATCCTTTCGGCCATATCCTGGTTATGCAAGTCTTGTGGAAGGATAATTTGAAAATCCTTACGAATAGTCTCTTCCACATCTTTAAAGTATTTCTCGCTTTGCCAGTATCCGTCCAGATATATTGTTCCTCGGACATTAAGATCAAGGAGCCGTGGATCGAAATCGGCTCCTTCCTGCTCGATGTATTCTCTTTTATGGAACGGTTGTCGTCTTGCGGAAAACTTAGCCACTATCCTTCGCCATCGTTCGAATGGTTCCATCCGTTCAGCCGGAGTAGCTTTTCGCGTCTTGATATTAAACTTTTCCAAAGCATATTTCCTGCGATATTTTGTATCTCGGATAAATCCGGAAACATCATCTATAACCAACTCGGCATCGTTCGCCAGTGCCAGTCTCCTCGCCGCGGCATAGCAAAATAGCTGATTACCCTGTCCACCTTTTAAGCATACTATTACTTTCTTTGCCTGCATTCTTCAACCATTCCTTCAAAGTACCGCTCTTACATTCTTCTGTTGTGAAAAATCAAAGTTTTGTCATTTCAAAAATTCCGCATCCATAATTGCATCCAAAATTATCCCGAGACTTGTCGCTCTCGATCTTAACATTCTCATGCAAATCACCTTTGTCGTCGACAAAACTGAAAAAATCTATGCGGTATTTGCCGTCGAAAATCTCAAGAAAATAGTCCACAGAAAATACCCTGTGAGAATTAAATTCAATCCTCTGTGGACCAATTGGAACGGAAAAATAAAATTTACCGCGCTTCCTTAAAATGCGGAATAAATTATTCCAGCCTAAAAGGTGTCCGTCATACATTACAATATCTCCGTACTCTCCTAATCCGAAATGTTCTAAAGCATGCAGGCACGATAAAGAATCGCAGTATTCAACCAGATCCTCACTTATGCTCTTTGTTAGATCACATCGAACAAAATTGATATTCTCTATATGGCCCGATTGAGGTCGAACATCAAAAACTTCTATCGGACGAAAAGATGCCACATGTGCTACGAACCCATCGATTCTAGAACCAATGTCACCATGGATTTTAGGGTTATTTAAATGAATTCTCCTGGCAATTAGTAAATCTTGATGAAAATAATGTCCTTTCGCATTTCCACTTTCGGAAAATCGATCATCTAAAGAAGGATATAGATATATCTTCCCGAAATTAAAATCGTTCCCTTCTCGTTGTTGCCTAAACTTTCGTAAATCAGCCAAATATAATGGTAACCCTCTCAAAAAATCAACAAGCTTAAGGGGATCCAACCCAATTAATCTTGCCCTTCTGTACAATCTTATCAACAACTCTTTAAGCATTTTGCTTTATCCTCTTCATCAATATCATAGCGACAATTTTCTGCCTTTTCTACGACGACACCAACGGTATGTCATTATAGCTCCGCCCGTCGACCAAGCTTGGGGCAAGCTCAAACTCCTTAGTACAGTACTACCTCATTCGCATTTAATATACCAATCAATCGTTTTTTTAAGCCCAGTCTCAAAAAACGTTTTTGCCGTGAAACCAAACTCCTCCTCCGCCTTAGAAGCGTCGAGCATCCTTCTTGGCTGGCCGTCGGGCCTGGACTTATCCCACTCAACAACGCCTGAATATTTCGTCATCGCTTTGATCATACTAACAAGGTCTTTTATTTTTATTTCACTTCCTACCCCAAGGTTAACCGGCTCTGAACTGTTGTATTTTTCCGTGGCGAGAAGTATTGCCACTGCCGCGTCTTCGACATACAAAAATTCGCGAGAAGATTCTCCTGTTCCCCACACCACTACTTTTTTCTCATTGTTCTTTTTAGCTTCTAAAAATTTCCTTATAAGCGCGGGGATGACGTGTGAATTTTCAAGGTCGAAATTATCTCCGGGGCCATATAGATTCACGGGTAACAGGAAAATAGAATTAAACCCGTACTCCTGTCTGTAACTCTGTGATTGAACAAGCTGCATTTTTTTTGCTATACCGTAAGGCGCGTTTGTCTCCTCCGGGTAGCCGTTCCATATATCTTCTTCCCTGAACGGTACAGGTGTAAATTTGGGATACGCGCAAACTGTACCTAAGGCTACGTATTTCTTGACGGCTTCTCTTCGGGCGGCTTCCATCATCTGGATACCCATGATGGCATTATCGTAGAAAAGCTGTGCCGGGTATTTTCTGTTGAAGCCTATGCCTCCCACCTTCGCGGCAAGGTGGATCACTATATCCATGCCTTTTACGGCCTTCCGGCAATTCTCCCATATTCTCAAGTCACAATCTTTTTCCGCAGGGACATTTATGTTTTGCTTTGGGACTTCTTTTTCTTCAATAAGCTTACGGATCAAATGTTTTCCAAGGAAACCTTCCCCGCCGGTAATCAGTATATTTTTTTCTTTCCAGAATGACATATTTGCTCTCCGTTTTTAGTTTCTCACGTTTTTCCGTAAAAAGAAAAATCATGTTTTGTGTATCCGAAACCTTTTGTTTTAGACAGTTTCTCGCCTTGGCCCGGGTACTCTTCTCCGACAAGCTTAAGGTCATAGTCCACCATAATCTTTACAAGCTCATCAAAATTTATCCTTGGTTCCCAGTTAAGTTCTTTTTTTGCTTTCGCAATATCAGCTTTCAGGAAGTCGACCTCCGCGGGCCTGAAATACCTTTCATCTATTTTTATAAGTTCCTGGCCTTTTTTCAGTGTCTTTCTTTTCTGCAGCTTGTCGTCGATCGCCTTTATTACGCCCTTCTCATTAACCCCATCATCTTGCCACTCCATCTCTATTCCTGCGTATTTAAACGCCAGCTCCGCGAATTCCCGTACGCTATAACTTTCTCCTGTTCCGATAACATAGTCCCCCGGTTTATCCTGCTGTAACATGAGCCACATGGCCTCCACGTAATCCGGGGCAAAACCCCAGTCCCTTTTCGCGTCAAGATTTCCCAGATATAATATTTTCTGTTTCCCGGCCAGGATGTTTGCCGCTGCCCGGGTGATCTTTCTGGTTAAAAAAATCTCGCCTCTGCGCGGGCTTTCGTGGTTGAACAATATTCCGTTACTCGCGAACATACCGTATGATTCTCTGTAGTTCACCGTCATCCAGTATGAATACACTTTGGCCGCGCCGTAGGGACTGCGCGGATAAAATTTCGTGTTCTCGTTTTGTGGCGGACCTGCCGCGCCGAACATCTCGCTTGACGACGCCTGGTAAAACTTCGCGTTGATCCTGCTTCTCCGTATAGCCTCTAAAACACGGGTTGTACCTAACCCTGTTATATTGCCGGTAAATTCCGGCATATCAAAAGATACTCTAACATGTGACTGCGCCCCTAAATGATATATCTCATCCGGTTTGACATTAAGCATTATCTCTACTAAAAGTCCCGGGTCCGACAAATCTCCGTAATGAAGGAATAATTTTGCTTCCGGATTATGGGGATCCGCGTAAATGTGATCTATCCGATGAGTGTTAAAAGTACTGGCTCTACGAATAATACCGTGCACCTCATACCCTTTTGACAATAACAATTCGGCAAGATATGAACCGTCTTGCCCCGTTATTCCTGTTATAAGTGCTTTCTTCATTTTAAGTTCCTTTTACGCTCCGCGCCCTAAGTCAAGATCAAAAAAGGGGTCAAATCTTCACTTTCAACTTAAGCTGTTCCACCATCAGCGTTAAAACTGTATAACATCCGCTTTAAAAATAGAAAAAGGGGTCAAATCTTCACTTTCAACTTAAGCTGTTCCACCATCAGCGTTAAAACTGTATAACATCCGCTTTATAAAAATACTCATTCATTCCCGTTTTCTGCGCTTCACTTAAATCATTAGATGGCTGTTGTTTTCTTCTATTTTTTCCCGCTATGTATTTTT
>JAHJBY010000140.1 GCA_018813285.1 Candidatus Omnitrophota bacterium | reverse complement strand
CGGAAAGCGGAACTCCCGCACCTCGAAGGCACTGACCTCGTAGAACCCCGAGACATCAGGGACGAAGGTGTCCACTTCGTTGCCACCGTTGTCGTACAGCAATCCAAGCTCTAGTTCGCTCTCGGAGGGTACAGACGTCAGGGCGAAGTGGGAGCTGTCCGCATCGACGATGGACAGCGTGACGGTGTCCCCTGGCATCGCGTCGGTGGGGGCGTAGGTGATGGTCATAGGTACGTATAACCAGCAACAATCACCCAGGCCGATGCCAAATTATCCCACATGCAATCGCACCAGGCGGGGGTTTTCTGGTCATCACCGCCTATCGGTTCAGATGTGAGACGCGTTATTTGTGGCCCACCAGCTCCATCACGTACATACATCCATGTTCCAAGACCACGGTTCAGACACACACGGATCACTTCTCCTCGTTCTGGGATGGGACTTGTATGTGAAAGGTCTAGATAATGCGGGACTGGTCCCCCAAAACTATCCACGGTGTACACGTCTCTGTCACATCCAACTTCCAATGCTCCAGTGGGCAACGTGAGATGTCGCAGTCTGTATCCGATACCATGATCAGAGGGCGAAAGGATTCCATTGAAATCGAGGGGACCTTCTGTTATCCGCGCACGCTGCGCCAACAGATCTTCCACATGAAGACCATTGGGGTACAGTCCATCAATGCGCACCGGAGCAACAGGCGTATAGAGCCCACCACCCGTGCCGTCGATAGCCCGCGACTGGTTGACGTCGATGTGGTTGATCTGCGTTGGCGTCAGTTTGTCGCCTTGGACCCAACCAGGCGGTTTGGCTCGCGTGAAACTCATAGTGCTGCTTCTCCGAGAATGGACTCACCGACGATGAATCCTGATCCGGTATGCCAATTGTAGGTCATCCAGGACGGAAGCATGTCCGAGAGTTGCTGGTCGAGCTGATCCATGAGCCTGTAGAACTCACGGTCGCTCATGGGGCCACGCCGCACCTCGATTTGAACGTGTGCCCTGTTCGACGACCACTCATAGCCCGGTGGGCCCGGGTCGAGAGGCCAGAAGTTGATTTCGTCCAAAGGGTCGACCACGTGCATGGCAACGAACTGGTTGCCGAGCAGCGTCCGGGCTGTAGCCTCGATGTCGAGCAGAGCATTTCTCGAATACCCTCGAAGCTTGGCGGCGAGCACACGGCGTCTGGTGATGTCGTAGTCGTTCTCGCTGGGCCGAAGCGAGCACATCTGTTCCCATTCGGCCAGCTGGTCGATCATCTTGAGCGGGTTGCCCTGGTTCGCCAGCCGCTTGTTGCATGCCCAGGTAAGCGACAGTCCAGTGGCGTGGGCGTAGGTCTCGGCAGCAATCTCCTGGTCGTCGCTGATGTCGTAGGCAGGACGCAGGTGCTCGAGGAGCGCCTCGTGCTCGATGGCGATGGGTGCATTGCCGCCACCGAACCTGAGAGGGAACGGGTTGTAGCGACCGAACCCTAGCGCAGCCATACTTGGATCTCCACGCCACCGCCAAGGTCACTGAGGGGAGGCGGAATACCAAAGCCCAAGTCGTACACGTACACGGTGACTTTCTGCCCGCTGCTCTTCACCACATGAACATCAGCCGGTGCAGCATCAGCAACGTTGCCACCACCAAACCGCAACGAGACAGGCTCGTCGAAACCGAGCTCGTCCTGGTAGGTGGTGGCGTACTCGATTTCGTAGGTGCCATGCGCGGTCTTGGTGATGACGGGATGTTGAGCCGAGCCGTCGCCCCAGACGCTGGTGGCATCTATCACTGGTGGCTGGACGGGAGGAGCCGGTGGAGGTAGCACTGGAGCGATATCTGTAGCGAACGACACCCACGCCCGCATCGCACCACGCGTCGTCTGTGCGTGGTCCTCGAGCATGCGGTTGAACTCGTCGGATGCGATTTGCGTGGTTGGGTCTTCGACCGGCTCGCTGTCCGAGTACGGTCCGCCGTAGGTGCTGATGGTTGCGTTGAGCATGCTAGGCCCTCACGAAGGCGATGTTGCGTGGAACGAGAATTTTTGGTGGGTCGGCAGTCACGAGGGGAAT
>JAHJBY010000045.1 GCA_018813285.1 Candidatus Omnitrophota bacterium | reverse complement strand
TTTGTGCCTTTGTGCCTTTGTGCCTTTGTGCCTTTGTGCCTTTGTGCCTTTGTGCCTTTGCCCCTCTGTGCCTTTGTGCCTTTGCCCCTCTGTGCCTTTGTGCCTTTGTGCCTTTGTGCCTTTGTGCCGGTTTTACCCACGCGCCTCTTGCTTCTAATTTCTTGACCCTTGGCTCTAATCGTGTCCATTCAAGTTAAAATGGCATCATAGTATCTTTTTGTCGCGATTTCCGCGAGAACGGCTCACTTTCAGCATTAACAGTTATCTTATCAAAATGTTACTCTATAAGTTTAATATTGTCAAACAAAGTATGCTCCGCATAGATTCTTCGTCGTTCCGCTCCTCAGATGACAGAAAAGGACTACAATATACTCCCTTGCCATAATTCGCTCAGGAAAAATTTCCATGGCATTATTTCTACCCCGCCATGGATCCTTTTCTCTTTCTCATTACAAACAATGATCGCTTTTTTTGGGAGAATACTCTTCCTTGAATACAGATAATCCTTTAACATCCATTCTGTCTACGCGGCTGGTTCCCTTGACTTCTATGGCGATCTTTCCTCTCCCGAGTATGAAATCAACTTCAAGGCCTGATCTTGTCCTCCAAGAAATTAAGCGCTTCGCGCGACTTAAGAAAAATACAAACCGCGCTTAATTTATGATCTATGATTTAGAGCTGAAAGTTTAGAGTCAAACCCTCTCTAAACTCTTTTTCGTAAAAATATGCCTTTTACCGGCCTTTGCCCTTTTTATCTTACCCGCCTCAAATTTCACGTTTCTTTCACGTTTTTTTCGATTATTTCCGGGGAGGATCTTTCTTTTTTTCTATTTCCCTTTTTTGCACGGCATCCAGATATTTGTCGACCTCTTCCATGCTCTCAAAAATGCCATCTCTGGGGAGAAGTTTCACCAGGGCAAAGACCTTCTCTATCTGCGGCTGAAGTTTGGCCATGACTATTTTCCCTTTATTCATTTCCACGATCTTTCTGGCCTTGAATATTACACCCATTCCGATACTGCTTATGTACTCTAATTTGCCCATGTCAAATACCAAAACCTTAGTGGCCGCGTTAAGCAGCGGTTTTATCTTCTCGTCGAAAGACTGATATGTTTCTGCGTCAAGCCGTCCTTCGATCACAATTGTGTATACCCCTTCTCCCTGCTCTTCTACATCAACTTTAAACGACATAATATCCTCCCCTGCTATCAAAAAGTTTTCCGATCACTTTTTGATAGCACTCCTGATTTTGATCTGAAAAACGTCGTAGAGATTTTTCAGATGGTTTCCACCAAAATTTGGAGCGTATTTTGCATAAATAGTGTCTGGGCCTATTTAATTCCGTAAACCTCGATGTAGATCAGTACTATTCCTCCGATGAGATAAAAAAAAGCCACCAGTTTTTTCCACTGAAGCATCTTTTCCGAGCCAAACACAGGTTTTGATCCGATCTTGTCTATTTTTTTTACCGCTTCAGGCTTGAAAAAATAGAGAAAACTTAAGACCAGGGATATTACGCCGATTATGCCGTACCACATATTGATCATCTCCTTTTTGAGGTTTTATTTTCCTTCCCCCCATCCCATTCTTATCGTATATTCTTTCCCGCTTTCTGATACTAAAACACTTTTTTCTTCGATCCTAATTATTTTTTTGCCGTCTATCGTTTCTCCCTCGCCGATGAACGCGCCATTGATAATGGCTAATGTCCTATTCCCGTCTTTCACAATGCCGGATAGTTTTAATCCCAAGCGGGATAAACCTCCGGACACAGATCTCTCGTCCGGCCGAAGAAACGGATCGCTTCGTCCGACTCCGCGTAATAATTCTTTCATTTCGGCGGGATCTTTTTCTCTTGTCTTTCCTGGCTTAAGTTTTTCCGTCTTTCCGGTAACGGTTTTTGCTGTTGCAACGGGATTTTTAACACGTTCGGGTTTATGGGCGCCTTTACGGCCGGATAACAGAATGGCCGCCAAAACCAGTGAAGCCAATATAAGAAGCGCTAATTTGATCTTTGTAGTTTTGTTCAGATCAGTAAATTTTATGAGATCGGGGAGCTTCATCATCATAAACCCTCGGCTCTGTTAATAAATGAAGATAATCTAAATGACGCATTCAGGTCCATTGTCTCGTCGTTCGCCTTTTTTATTTCGAGCTCGCTGATGCTTAATAATTTTCCGTCATTCATGAGTTTTTCCAGAAAATTTATTATGGCTGTATACCTTCCGATTATGGTCACCATAACGACCCTTTGTTCGATATCCGGGTCGGGAAATACCTTTGTTTCCTGGGGATCGATCGCGTTTAATTCATTTCCTGTTTCAGCGGCCAAACGGGTCAGGTCTTTTAAAAACGAGTGAAGCGTGTTTTCACTAAAAAATCTTGCCTCGCGAGCGGCTAACTTGCTCCGCCATTCCCTGTTTTTATCTCTCAGATCCCCCAGCCCTTCCGTCGCATTTTTCCGGACATCAAGAAGCTTTGTCCCGGATATATGCCGGGCCCGGGCGGCTTTCAATTGCTGCCAGTGAGGAGCCACAAAAAGGTTGAATAAAAAGATCGTTACTATAAACAAGATCGCGGATACTAAAAATCCTGTTTTGCTTACCTTCATGTTTCTTTCTCCCTTCCGACGGCCAAGAGACAGGTTATTCCAAATGTAACTATTTCACTATCCTCTTCCTGCTTACGCATATGCAATAATTCCGGTCCCTCAAAATAATCGGAAGATTTTAATAAATTTAAATATTCATGTACACCCTCCTGGGAAAACGATTCCCCTTGAAGTGTCAACGCGGCCTCTCCTGTCGTTAATATCCGTGTGAGCCATACTTCCGGGGGAATACGATCCTTGATCTCCCTTAAAATACCAGGCCATGGAATGACCTCTACCCCGGCAATAAACACCTCTATCTTGTTCACCATGTCGATCGCGCGCAGTCTTTCTTTTCCTATTTTTCTCGCTTCGGTTATTGTGTTTGACGATTCGGCAAGCTTCTGTTCAACCAGCTCCAGTTTCTTTGTGTGCCTTTTGCACATGACGGAAAAAATGAAACTTGTCATAAAAATGCCGAGCAGGATAGCTGAAAACAAAGTGAAAATAGTTAAAGATAATTTTTCAAGTTTCATTTTCTTGAATTTCTCGGGGGGAAGCAGGTTGATATCAAAAACCCGATCCTCCCCAAAAACCCTCATCGCCGAACCTATGCTCGCGGTCCGGGAAAGATCAAAACCAGCGGATGTCAGCCCGGGGCATTTCCCCTGCTCTACGGCCCCTAATTCCTCGTGTAATTCGACATGAAGATCCCTGGCCTTTGCCGTATCCCCTGAAATGATTATCTTTTCCACGGCGGAATCAGGTGATAGTTCTGTCCAGTAGGAAATCGTATCCGTAACTTCTCTTATCAATTCCGCTATCCCGGTTACGCCAATGTTCCGGAAATATGATAACCTGCCGTTCGTAACAACGCATATATCCGTTTTTTCGTCTCCGACCAGGATCAAGACCGTTGTCTTTTTCGAGGTTAAGTCGATATTTCCGCGGCTTAAGGCACGCAGGACCGCTAACGGAAAAATGTCTACCCCCACCAGATCCAGGCCCGCTTTTTCCATAACCTTGAGGAGGGTAACGGCTATATCCTTTTTTATGGCTATGAGTAAAAGTTTTTCTTTGTCCAAAGGATAATGATCGATCACGGATTCTTCTCCTGTGAGCATATATTTGTCTACCTCACCCTTGAGCGCTTCCGCCGTATGTTTTTTTAGCATTTTAGGTAACGTAACCGCGCGTATGATCTCCCCGGAGTCGGAAACGCACGCGAATACACGTTTTGCTTTGATATTATTATCCCGGAAAGCATTCTTCAATATCCGGGCAAGGCCTTCCACGTCAACAATAAGTCCATTTTGGACCATCCCTTCTTCAACTTCGACAGATACTGTTTTGACCGCTCCCGCCGTTTCTGCCGCACGTTTAAGCCGGGTTATAAAGATCATTCTGGGACCTATTGATATCCCCACTATGCCCTTTTCGGGATCAAACATCTAAACACCCTCCTCAAGCTCTCTCCAATTGTTTACTTGTACAGAAGAACCGGACCCTGAGATCACCGCTTGAACGCTTCGGCTAAAATTCCCCGCAAAACCTGTGCTGGTAATGGTTTTCGGCAGCGCCGCTCCCACAGGGATCCCCACCTTGCAACTACCCGATCCTAAAGTAACCGTATCGTAATCATCGGGGTCATCCGGATAAACGTCCCCGTCAAGGTTATCGTCGGTATCGTACGCGTTATCGTCTTTCAATTTGTACACGGCATATTCCACTCCCGCGTCAGCTAAAAAACCGGCTTGCGTGTCCCTTATGTGATTCGTGGATATCTGCTGGTCTATGGTTATGGTATCTACAAGCGCGACAACCAGTAAGGATACAAACAATAAGCTGAAAAGCGCCAGGATCAAGGCTACGCCGCTCTGTTCGTTGTTCGTTGTTCGTTGTTTATTGTTCATAGTTTATAGTTTGGAGTTATGAGTTCGGAGTTCGGAGAACTTATCTCCCAACTCCATTTTAGTTTGGAGTTATGAGTTCGGAGTTCGGAGAACTTATCTCCCAACTCCGAACTCATAACTCCCAACTCCGAACTAAACAGTATTCTCATCTCCCGGTGTATATGTGAGATGAGCATCACTCGCTTCCCAGTTGGTTTCTTCGCTGGGATCCGACTCCGGATCGATCCTTTCTATGGTGTTACCCTTGGTTGACCAGCCCCCTTCATAAGTAACAGAAGCAACATCCCTGCCGTCGGCGTCTTTTATCGTCAGGGTATCTCCAGCGTCGTCTAATTCGTCGCCTATCGCCTGATCGTCCAGTTCCAACCTGGCCGCTCCCGGATCAACAGTATAGTAAGTATCAACCTCATGGTTTTTCGCGGCAATAAGGCCATATCCGCCGGCCGGTATTATGAATGTCCCGACAGCTTTTTTTATCGTATCACTATCATTCATGTCTTCTATCGTCCAATCCTCCATATCTATTTCAGTGTCGCCGTAATTATAAACTTCTATCCATTCAACTTTTTGCTCGGCTACAGGCTTCTTTTTTTTGAGGAAATCCGGCGGGTTATAATTGATCTCAGTAATAGCGAGCGCGAAAGAACCGGTTGGGTCTTTTCTCATTGTTACCCGGGACGTAAAAGTGACCGGTTCGGACAGTTTGCCTTCAGCATCGGAAACCGCCATGGTAACTTTTACGGAATAAACACATAACGCGTCCGTGGTCTCATTGCCGTCGTTATCGTAATAGGTGAAATGGAGGTTGTCCACGGGTCCCACCAGGACATCCCCTTCTCTTTTTAACTCGGTTCCATCCAATTCATATTCAATATCTTCATCATCCCAGTCCTTGAACTCCACCTTGTCGGGTTCCGCTGTCGTAAACGCGGTCGCTGTCTTAAATTCCCTTATCATCTTATCCAAACCTACCCGGCTGATCTGAACGGCCTCAAGTTTCCGGTCCTGCGCTTCCCATGTTCCAACAAGGTTTTTGAAAAGAGGCACAACCGTCGTTACTATCAGGGCGAAAAGAGCCACGACAAGGACTATCTCCAGTGTAGTGAACCCGCCGCCGGCTTTATCCCCTGTTCGCGATCTTCGTATCCAACTGTATAGGTCTTTCATCTTCATCCTGAATTCCGTCTCCATCTTCGTCAAACCATACCGTCACACCCAATTCCTTTATGCCGCTTGCTTCGTCGTCGGTAACGGTGTAATAGTAGTCCGGATCATCGGGGAAAACCTCACCTGTTTCTCCGTATCCTCCCGGTTTATCAAAACCGGGGTTACCGCCCAATATCTGGCTGCGGATCTCATCCACCTTATACTGCGCCAACAAAACGCCCCTCGTTGATCTCTCCACGTCGCGCGCTGAGCGGACTCCTTCAGGCAGAAGGCGAAGTACCACAACAAGCCCAAGCGCCAGGACGGCTATGGCTGCCACGACCTCTACCAGGGTGAAACCCCTTTTACTGAACACCTAATATGCCTCCAGTATAACCCTGCCCGTCGATTTCTCGACATTTACCCTGTACTTATGATCCCCTATCTCATACCGAAAAGTCCTGCTATGCGTCGCTGATCCCAGGGGTTCAAAAACAACCTCGCTGTTTCCTTTAACCGTAATATCTTCGGGTATAGTTTTTTGGGCGCTCGCGTCTTGCCATGTACCGCCCGAGTTTCTCTCTATCTTATACCGATCATACCCCCCATCCTCATAACATCTGAGTCGATGGTCGTCCCCTGTAGTAACAGCGAAGCGCCTGGCTAATCTCGCGTCGGCGGCAACCTGATGGGCCGTTGTGTAAACAAGATACTTGCCGTAAAGATCGGCCTTGTTCAGCCTCGGCAGTAAAACAACCGCCAATATAGCCATAATAACAACGGCCAGCAGGACCTCGATCACGGTAAACCCTTTTGCCTTTTTCATGTTTGCCATCTCTTGTGGCAGATCAGTTCCAGTTCCCCATATGCGCCCCGCGTTTATTCACCGCTATGATCATGCGCGGTAACACGGTTGTCGGCGTCCAGCACATACGCGTCCGCGTATGGACAAGCCGGCAAACCGTCCGGGAAATAGTCCGCGTCGGCCCCTATCACAAGCAAAGTAGGATATGACCCCTCGTGAAAATAGTATCTTTCCAGCGCGTTATTCATGGACGCGACATTCGCGTCACAGGCGGCTATTTTCGCCGTTTTAGCGGTAGTAGTCAATCTTGGTATCACTATGGCTGCCAGGATACCGATAACAACTACAACAAACAGGATCTCTACCAGCGTAAATCCTCTTTGTCCCCTCAGGTTTCTCAACGCGATAAACATTTTGACCTCCCTTTTCCTATCTATACGCGACTTCTATCAGACCGAACACCGGCAGATATATCGCAAAAACTACGAAACACACGACTACCACTATGAACAATAGCGAGCGTCATCGGCCGATGACGCTTTAACCGTTTGATACCCTCCTTTTTTCATTTGGACGCGACTTTTATCAGATCGAACATCGGCAGATATATCGCGAGAGCTATGAAACATACGACGACCGCCATGAACACAGTAAGCACCGGTTCCAGCCGAACAACCAATTTATCAACCGCGTAATCAATATCTTTATCAAGAAAATCCGCGCTTTTCTCAAGCATTATATCCAATACTCCGGCTTCTTCTCCCGAAGCCATCATCTGTGTGACCACGGGCGGGAACAGTTTTTCTTCCAGAAGCGGTTCCGATATGGTTTTGCCTTCTTTAACGTGGCCGGTGATATCGTCCACAATATCGGTTATCACCCTGTTCCCGGTTATTTCCCTGGATACGTTTAACGCCTCCAGGATCGGGACCCCGCTTGTGAGGAGAGAGCCCAGGGTGCGAATAAAACGGGAAACGGCTACTTTACGGTTTAGTGTCCCGAATATGGGAAAATCCAGTTTGATCCGGTCAATGAATGATCTTCCTTTATCTGTGGCATAAAATTTTTTATATCCGAACACTACCATCACCATGCCGCCCAGAACGGCCCACCAGTAATGAATCGTTATCCTGCTGGCCGCCATAAGCATCACCGTGGGCATGGGAAGCGCTACTCTCATTTTGAGATAGACTTTGCCGAAAATAGGCACGATAAATATCACCAGAAATGTCACTACCACTACAATCGCGCCCAAAACTATAACGGGATACGCGAACGCTTTTTTTATCTTTCGTTTCAGATCCTGCTCTTTGGACAGATTTCCCGCGGTTTTTTTCAGGATCTCGTCGAGGATACCCCCGGACTCGCCCGCCCTGACCATATTTACATAAAAACTGGAAAAAACTTTTGGATACTTTGCCAACGCGGCTGAGAACGTTCCCCCGCCTTCAATATTAAGGCATATTTCGTAAAGTATTTTCTTCAGTTCCGGTTTCTCTGCCTGCCTGGCAAGGGTGGTTAAGCATCTGATTATGGATATCCCCGCGCTGATCATAGCGGAAAGCTGCTCGGTGAATACTACGATATCATCGATACCGATCCTTCTTTGGCCTGTTCCCGATATGATCTCTTTTATCTTTTTCATCTTTTAAGATTCCTCGATTCCTTTATCTTTTAATCCGACCGTTTCAGGATCGCTTCGTCACTTCGCTGATGTCATTGCGAGCCCCGAAGGGGCGCGGCAATCCTAAGAAAGATTGCTTCGTCGCTATCGCTCCTCGCAATGACACCGTCAAAACTCATTTCGCATTACTCTTAGATATCGACTATAACAGCTTTAATCCAGATAGATCACTCTTTTTATCTCCTCGATGGTTGAAGCTTTATCCAATACCTTCTGGATACCGTTC
The DNA here is from genome assembly GCA_018813285.1 of Candidatus Omnitrophota bacterium. Lineage (GTDB taxonomy): Bacteria > Omnitrophota > Gorgyraeia > Tantalellales > Tantalellaceae > JAHJBY01. Next base: position 6,309 of record JAHJBY010000045.1, on the reverse strand, counting down.
TCCCTCAAAGTCTTCATTCCTTCTTCCCGCGCCAGCTCCTTTATCTTCAAAAGGGGCGCTCTATTCAATATGAGTTCCCTGAGGCCGTCGCTCATCTTCATGATCTCGAATATCGCGCCGCGTCCTCTGAAACCCGAGCCATAGCAGTAATCACAGCCCCGCCCTCTCGCCAATGACTGGCCGGACGGAAGTTCCAAACCGATACTCTCGATCTCCTTTTCGGACGGCACATATTCTTCTTTGCACTCCGAACATATTGTCCTGTAAAGCCTCTGGGCCAAAGTGCCTATAACGGTCGATGATATCAGGAACGGTTCTATCCCCATATCGATCGCGCGTGTTACCGCGCCGGCCGCGTCGTTGGTATGAAGCGTGCTCAATACAAGGTGCCCCGTTAACGCGGCCTGAACAGCCACCTCAGCGGTCTCTCTATCCCTGATCTCCCCTACCATTATCTTGTCAGGGTCCTACCGCAGGATCGTCCGGAGGCCTGTCGCGAATGTTATCTTTGTTGTAGGATCGACCTGGATCTGGTTGATCCGGTTCAACATATATTCTACGGGGTTTTCAATGGTAACGATATTATCTGTTACGGCGTCCATCTGGCTGAGAACCGCGTATAGGGTAGTGGTTTTGCCGCTTCCGGTGGGGCCGGTAACCAGTATCATCCCATAAGGCTTAGCAATAAGAGACTTGAATATGTCCTCGTCATGTTTTGTGAATCCCAGTTTTTCAAGACCTATCAACATAGAATCTTTATCGAGCACCCTCAAAACCGCTTTTTCCCCCACGACCGTTTTTAAAGTAGAAACCCTCAGGTCATAATCCTTGACATCTTTTTTGAACGAAATATGGCCGTCCTGAGGCAGCCGCCTCTCGGTAATATCCAGGTCCGAAAGTATTTTTATCCTGGAGATAACAGATAATTCCACGTGTTTCGGCACGGTCATGATATCGCGCAGTATCCCGTCAACCCTGTAGCGCACTACCATTTCAGGGTCTTGCGGCTCGAAATGTATATCGCTCGCTTTCTCGTTGATCGCGCCGGCGATAATATCATTTACAAGCCTTACGATGGGAAGATCCTCGACCCTGCCTATTTCCTCTTCGATCGTGACGATCTTTTTATTTTTAACCTCTTTGAGTTTTTGCATGCGCATATCTATCAGGGCCTGCCTGCTTGTTTCCTCGACTTTGTAATACTGATTGATGGCCCGCTTTATCCCTTTTTCTGAGGCGACCATAGGCCGTATATTGTATCCGGTAATGTGTTTTATCTCGTCTCTGGCAGGCAGGTTCAATGGCGTGACAAAAGCGACATACAAACTGTCCGCCTCCAGTTTGACCGGTACGGCTTTATATCTCCTGGAAACATCTTCCGGGATCATTTTTATCACTTGCGGGTCTATTTTCTCTCCGGCAAGTTTGACATACGGCATCCCCAGCTGTTTTGCCAGCGCCCGGGCAGTGTCCTCAGTGTCGACAAACCCTTTACTGCCGAGATCTTTTTTATCTTCCGACACGGTTCACCTCTTTTTTGTATTCAACAGATTTCGTATTTTCTCCAGCAATATTATGAAATTGTACGGTTTGACAACATAATCGTCGGCACCCATCCCTTGCGCCGTGACCACATCCTCGACCTGGCCTTTTGCCGTGAGCATCACAACGGGAATAGATTTCGTTTCGTCCAGCGCTTTTAATTCAACAAGCGTCTGGTATCCGTCCATCCCGGGCATAAGAACATCCAGAAGAATAAGGTCAGGTCTTTCTTTTTTCGCCTTCTCTAATCCTTCAATGCCGTCACCGGCAGTTAAAACTTCGTAGTTGGCTTGTTTGAGCCTGATCTCTATCGCCTTGACAAGATTAGTTTCGTCATCAACTACCAATATCCTATTTTTTTTCACCTTCTTTCACCTCTTTCTCCAATGTCCAGTTGTAAGGATTAAGACGCTCACTTTGTTCGCTCTAAGGATTAAGTTTTCTTTGCAAACCATAGAGCATTTTTCCAACCTCATCAATCCTGCCCAAGCAGTTTCGAGACCCTATCCAAAAGCTCCTGATGCTCAAAGGGTTTTATTATGTAATCCGTAACTCCTTCCAGTTCGAAAAGATCCTGCAGTTTATCCTTGGCGGTAAGAACGATGATCGGCGGGATAGGATCCAACCTTTTCTTTAATTCCCGCACAAACCTATAGCCATCCATCGCGGGCATCTGCACATCCAGGATTATCAAATGCGATTTTTCTTCTTGTACTTTTTTCATTCCTTCTTCGCCGTTAAAAGCCGTGATTACTTCATATCCTTTCGTTTCAAGCCGTATTTTAAGAGCTTTAACTAATTCCGGCTCGTCGTCAATCACCAATATCTTTTTGTTCACCGCGACCTCCTCGTTTTCGTCCCGCTAACTACGCCCTCTTCGCTTTTTTGATCAACTCTTCCGAACTGCGGCTGTCATCCGGATATGTTGCGCGGCCAAACCGCAATTTTATTTTTTTATCTAATTTTTGAACGATTAAATGATCTTCTAAAACCTGTTCTAACCGGCCTTCAACCTTTAAAACGCCTTCCTTATCGCAGGCGGGTAAAATAACAATAATCCCGCAGGAGCCCTTAAATGCCCTATCACCTTGCCGGTGCAGGCCCGTATTAAGCGCGTCTTCCATACCATTGAGTATCGATTGGATTTTTTCGACAGACAACCCCTGTTTCAATTTTTCAAAATCAAGTAAAGACACCATAACAACAGACATTTTAGAATTACTCTCTGCTGCTTCTTTTATCCCGGTGTCGGCATATTCCGCAAAAAGAGACTCAGGAGTACACTTAGGCAGAGTAAAAACAAATTTACTCCCCTTATCAATTTTTGATTCGCCCCAAATTCTGCCATGGTGCGCTTCTACCAGCTCTTTACTTATGGCCAATCCCAAACCTGTCCCTTTTGCCCCGCCGCCCGCTATACGGCCAAATTGCTGAAACTTCGTGAATAACTTGCTCATATCATCCGCGCCGATACCTTTGCCTGTATCGGTTACGCTGCACGCTATCTCTTCTTCTGTCTCTTTAACCTCAACTATAATCTTGCCCTGGTCCGGAGTAAATTTGATCGCGTTACTGATTAAATTAGTAAAAATCTGAGTCATTTTATCCGAATCCGCGTACACGCTTATCGCGCTATCGGAAAATAAGACCTTAATTTCAAGATTCTTTTCATCTGCTTCAAACTTTAAGGCGGCAACTGTCGTTCTAACTAAATCTATAACTCCAACAAGCGTCTTTTTTAGCACCATTCTTCCTGCCTCGATTTTAGAAATATCCAGGAGATCATTAATTAAACGCGCTAAGCGGTCGATGTTACTTCGTATGATACCCACATATTCTTTTTGGCCTTTGGTAAGCTTGCCGGGTATTTCGTCCGAGATAATAGAGGCAAATTCCTTCATCGTGGTTAAGGGTGTGCGCAGCTCGTGAGAGACAGTAGAGATAAAATCCGTCTTCATCTTGTCTATTTCTTTTTCTTTAGTAATATCCCTCAAGATAGTTACGATCCCGATAATTTCGCCTGCGGCGCCTTGGACCGGAGTTATGTCGCAGCGTAAGATCCGGTTCTCTTCGCCGGGAATAGCGATCTCTTTGGTAACTAAACGCTTCTCTTGCTGAACCTCTTGAAGCGGTTCATGCAAACCCGCCACCTTCATTTTTTCACTCAGCGCCTCACCGGTAACCTCATCTGTAAACGCGAAACCAAGCATTTGCCTGGCCCGGGGGTTTAAGACCACTATTTCGTCCCGCTCATCAACCATAATCACACCTTCGATCATACTCTCAACCATAGACTTCATCTTAGACTCTTCAGCAGTGATAAGTGCCTGCAATCTTTCGATAGAATTTGATGTCTGATTGGCAATGGTGTAGATAAGCCTGACATTGTCTTCGCTGAAGGCGCTATCGCGGCAACTGGAGACATTTATCATCCCGATAGTCTTGCCGCGCACCACAAAAGGAACATTAAAAAAGGACCGGATCTCGTTAAAATCTCCTCCTTTTTTTAGCTTAGCAACAGGCGCTGTGGGAACAAGAAACGCGCTCATGTGTTTCCCGCGGATATTCTCACCTGTTAAAATAGTGGCAGAGTCGATCAGGTTGTTTTTCACCTCATCCACAAATCTATCACTTCCGGCATACGCCGGCTTTAATGTAATATTGGCTGTTTTGGCATCAAATAAAAGCGAGGCGCAGATATCGTAATCGACTATTTTAAATAATGATTCCATAATCAGCTTAAGGAGAGTCTGATAATCGAGGGTATAGGAAAGGGCATTGGAGACCTCATAAAGAACAGATAATTCCATTGTCCTCTCGGTTACTTTCTGCTCAAGGCTCTCAGAAAAAGTCTCAAGTTCCTTGTGTGCTTTTTCAAGCGCAATGGTTTTTCGCTCAAGATCCTCTTTAGATTCCTGCACATCCTCCATTACATTTAAAATGGCTTCCTGGAATTCTTCTAAAGTTTTTGTGCGTTCCTTGGCTTTTCGCGCTAAGCCCTGAGCGTAGTCTTCTACTACCGCTTTGGTACCTGCCAAATCCGCTATCAGGGCTTTTATGCGGCGCATATCGTGGGCAATACCAACTATACTAATGATTTGTCGCGCGTATCGCGTCTTTATCCGCGTCCACCCGCGTCTCATACATTACCGAACCGGAAAAACTAACAGGAATTTTCGCTCCTGATTTGGTTTTATAAGTCATATCAAAATCACGCACCGAACCTTCTTCTATTAGTTTTCTGAGGCGCGTTCCCTTAAAGAGTTCTTCTTCAAAAATAGCAGCAACCGGTTTTCCAACGAGCTCAGCTTCCGCGTATCCTAATAAATCACAGGTAGCTTTATTGACACTCTTAATATTCCCCCGCGGCGTAAATACAATCAAAGTGTCCGGCATATTGGCGAGAATACTTTCGGTATATTGCGCGGCTTCCGCGAGTTTTATCTTTGCGGTTACATCGCGGGAAATATGCACGAATTGTGTAATTTTACCCCGTTTGTTTCTTGCCGGGAACGCGCTGACCTCGGAATAGAACTTATTACCCTGTTTATCGAAATGGCAATGGGTATCGATAATAGGCCTGCCCGTTTTTAAAACTTCACGGACCGGGCAGATATTCTGCGTTGGCTTGCAGGGTTTATCAAAATGATGGAGAACCTTATAACAATAGCCGCCGATGAGTTTATTTTCCTTAAGGCCGGTTAAATCCATGATCTTCTTATTTGCCCAGAGGATCCTGGAATCCGCGGATAAAACCAGCACCGCGTCCTTTAGGTTCGATAGTATTAAAGCAACCGTTTCGTCAGTTAATATGTTATTCTTTATCCCAAACATTTTCCCGCCTCTTTCTGCCAAACAGTTAAATCTCTAAACATCTTTACCCTTCCCCTTGCAACGTACTACTTACAATTTACCGGTAATCCCGGAATTATTTATGCGATCGGTAGCTCTATGATAAAGGTCGTTCCCTTGCCAACTTGGCTTTCGGCCCGAATCCGGCCGTTATGTTCTTTAACAATTCCGGAAACTATAGAAAGCCCTAACCCGCCCCCCTGTCCTTTAGTGCTAAAAAATGGGTCAAATATCTTTCTTAAGTTTTCTTCCGGGATGCCGCGGCCGGTATCTCGAATACGAACTTCTATAAATCCCGGCAGAGAATTTTGTTCTCTACCGGTGGTTTTCTCTAACGGGATAAACTTATCATTCATTACCTTGGCAGCGAAGCGAAGCAATCTTTTTATAGCTGACCCCATAAATCTTCCCATTTAGGATTAAATCTTTCAACCAAATCATTCTTCTTTTGCCTCGATCCGCCTTTAATTTGCTTTTCCCTTAGAATCGCCGCTTCAATTTCTTCTGTTACTTCATAATAAACTAATTTATGTACATTATATTTTCGCGTAAATCCATCAACTAATTTGTGTTTATGTTCATAAACCCTACGTTTTAAATCATTCGTTACTCCAACATAGAGAACTTTATTGTTCCAATTCGATAGAACATATACATAATATTGTTTAGTTAACATCCCTTAGAGATTGCTTCGTCGCTATCGCTCCTCGCAATGACACAAGGCCGCTATCGCTCCTCGCACACAACGGTGGTTCACTTCGTTCAATGACACAAGGTCGCTATCGCTCCTCGCAATGACACACGGCCTTCGGCTTCTCGCAATGGTAACAGAGTCTTGTCGCTCCTCGCACACAACGGTGGTTCACTTCGTTCAATGACACAAGGTCGCTATCGCTCCTCGCCGACACAACGGTG
>JAHJBY010000044.1 GCA_018813285.1 Candidatus Omnitrophota bacterium | reverse complement strand
TTTAGAGAAATTTGAAGATCTAAGCTTAGATCTTCAGGATACGCCTGTTGAAACTCAGGCGCAGGGGACAATGCCAGGTTTGTCTTTTATCGGACTTGGCGGATTGCTACAGTTGATAAAAAGGGGAAAGAGCAAGGAACAGCGGAGAGGCTCCGTTGGATTGCTTGAATCTATTGAACCGGGACGGTTAACGTCCACTGTAAAAACGAGGACAGGACTTAAGAAATTATTTTCGATAAACTTCCCGGCGATGCCCGGCTTTTGTGATAAGGATACCGTTGCTTTCCCAATCGAAAATCACCCGATAATCTCCAACTTGAAAACGATAAGAAGCATCTGGACTACCGGTTATACGTTTGGCAAAAATCAAGGGGTTAGGTTGGCGGAGATAATGTTCAATCTTAAGAAGTATTTTTCGCTGGACACTTTTAGGCAGTTTCAGGAACGTTCGAGCTGCCTGGCGGGTAAAATCATAGCCGATCATTTAAGGCCTGCTTTTTTCCTGATTTTTCCACCCGAAACTCTGCCTGATTTGCGGGATACATCAAGAGAAGCAAGAAATTCCGGGCTGGATGCTTCTATTTCCTCTTCTATTCCTTCTATGGTTTCTTTATCCAAAATCAGGGCGAGTGTATGGCCTTTAGCATCAACCAAACGCACAATGCCTGTTAATGAGAAGGGCAATTTTGTTGCCTGGGATGGTTTTAATAAAACTACTTTTTCTTCCGATAATCCTTTTAGCAATGATGTGGACATCCCTTTACCTCCACGATTAGCTCAATTTAATAACATTTTTGCCAGTTTTCACCCGGACAATGGAAAGTATAACATGTCATTTTCTAAGTTGTCAAGCGCCTTTCAAGAAAGCGGCGGGATAAGAGGCATGGAGCCGCAACCCATGGAACCGGTAAAACTCCTCAGCGCGGCTCTAGCCGGCGCGGGGCTTGGCGGACTTCTACAGCTTGTTAAAAACAAAAAGAAAGTTGAGTTGGACAAGCTTGCCAAACTCGTTGATTCTATTGAACAAGGCGGGGTAACTTATACGGATAGACTAACGACAAGCCTTGAGGAACTGATGCTACCTCCTACTTTACCCGGTGAGATGCTGATTAAGGAGACTGAGGAGGAAGGGAAAGTGTCCATTTTGGAAGCCCTCACAGAGGGTTATGCTTTCTTAAAGGATCTCCTAAATGCGCAGACCCTTGAGGGGGTTCAGTCAATCTTAAAGGACCAATCCTTTCTTGCGGACATCTTATTGGAAGAATCCCGGGACGGTTTTATGGCCATTTTAGGGGCTTTGATAGAGAATGATGAAGTGGAACTCAATCAAGAAAATATAGTTGGCCAGCTGTTTCCTGATATGAATAAGGAAATCGAGGAAAGGAAGGCCCTTATAAAGAGGCTTTTAGATGAAAGCACGCGGGAGGAAGTTCAGGAGCAATTATATGATCAGTTTCTAAAAATGGCCAAAAACGGCTCTATGGCAAATAACGGGTATATTACGTTGTTATTCGAGAGGCCGTTTGGAATCGATGAGTTGCTGGAGATGAACGAATTGGAGATCAGGAATTTGTTTGCGGAGAATAGAACAGAAAAAACAATCGAGGATTTACTTACCTTAAAAGAGGCAGCCTTATTTTGTCCTATAGAGAAAATACGCGAGTATAAATCCAAGGACGATCAAAAAAGCAAGGATAATGTACGAAGTCATGGTTTACCTTTTTCGATTAGTGAGAATGATGGTGCGTATGTGAACGGCGTTTCGCAAAATATTTATCCACCATCATTGCCAGCGGAATGGAAATCAGGATTAAAAAAAGAAGTATTACCCCAGCCACTTTATTCACCTCCCTTAGAAGGAAATAGTCATATTGATGTCCAGAACAGAAGAAAGAGAACTCCTACTACAAGTGTTTTAATTCCGGAAGATATCGACTTAAATAGTTCCGTTGTAAATAACCCAAGAGCGACTATTATCCAATTCAGCATCCTGGATGCCATGAATTCTCTTCTTGCTTCGGTGAAAAACTTTTTCATATTGAAAACAATAATACCACTGCGAAATTCGTCGGTCAAGGTGATCCAAATCCCACAAATCGGAAAACATATGCACTCCTTCCGTTTTCCCGCGTATATCTGGCAGGAGTTCCAGCCGCTTTTACGAGCGCTTGGCGAGAACATTTACGACACAGTAAAAACTCACGGCCTCGCGTGGACGGATGGCGACGGAACGCTTCACCGGATCGATGATTTGCTCGGCGGCGAGGATTCCGACAAAACCAATGCTGTCTGGCAGGCGGCGATGGAAGCCGTAAACGCGGCCAATAAGTATAATGCCTCTGAAGAAATCACGGACTCATCGAAAGTCAAGAACGTAATCGCTTATCACGAAAAGCTCCACGCCCTCTTTCGTGACAGGAAATATAAGGAACTGATCGCACGTTTCAGGCAGAAACTTGAAGGAGAAGAAATCTTCGGTGGACCTCTCACCGAAACCCACCCCTTCATCACCGCCTTCCGAAAGATCTACGGCAGCCCTCATGCGGCAGAATCATTGCACGCAACCGATACAATAGACTGGTACCTCGAAGAATTCTTGACGTTATCAATGCAGGAATGGAAACTTTTCGATAAAAAATACGCTGTTCTGGACAAGATGATGGACGTGGCCGATGAGACGGAGAGTAGTGTGTTAAACGGGCATGAACAATCGGTTAAAAATGGTTTAAATAATGTATTCGAGGAATTAAAGAAAGTAGACCAGGAGATTATTTCTTCAATAAACAGGTTGCTGGAAGAGGGTAAAGAACTCCGTGAAACGTTTATTGAAGTTATGAGCAGGTACAATAAGGTCCGGATATGGAAGATAAAAATAGCTCCCTCCATGTTTATAGGGGCAGGCGTAATGATGATGCTGCCTGTGATCATGCTCTTTTCCCTTCCCGGCCTGGTCGCCGCGTTACCGATCGCGCCCTGGGCGGCAGGGGCAATCGCCGCGGCTCTTGTGGAAACAGGAATAGTAAAAATTATATGGGTAAAACTTCGGCTTGAAAAAATAAACAAACTTGCCGGTTTCGCCCACGCGCTGATCAAAGGAGGGGAATATCACCAGGCGCTTTACGCTAATGAAGCGTTAGCCAGACGAGTTGATGAGGTAGTCAGGAAAGCCGGCAGGTTAGAATCATTAGATGACGCGGCCGTGATACGGTCTTACTCAGGGCATTTAGAGAGTGTAATAAAAAGGTTATCGAGAGTCGTTCTCGCCAGAGAACTGAAAAATTATGATAAAAAACATACGGCGGATGAATATGAAACATTGGCGCGTGGTGAAAAGGTCGTCGACGGGGTTGTTACAGGGATTTTAAAAGAATACAATCGCCGGACGATACCCGATATAGGGGAAGTTACGGTTGTTTTCAAAAACTCAGAGGTAAATTCGGATGATTGGAAATACCTCATCAGAGCCGGAGGTATTATAATTGTCGGGTCCAATAATATTACTGAAAAAATCGCGAAAGAACATAACATCCCATGCGTAAAAATTACTGAAGAAGCCGAGAGGGAAATCCGTTCAAAGAACAGGGATATTCCTGAGATCCTGTTAAGGGCCGGCGATAACGGAGCTTGTGTTTTAGCGGAGAAAGCGGGGTATACGGATAAAAACGATATGATAAGCAAACAAATCGCCTCGAAGGGAATAAGTATAAGCGAGCATTTTGGCTATTACGATACTGAACTGGAACATCTATCGGATGTGCTTGAAATATTGCCGGAGGGGCATCTTCGCGGCTTGAAAAAGATAAGAAAATATTGGTGGGGAGACTTGGCGGGGAAAATTTTCCCGTTTCAGAGAAAGAGTATATTTGTTTCGAATAACCGTGAGTTAGGTAAAACTTCGATTATATTACATGAAAATGTCCATCGGTGGTTACCCGGGCTGGGAATAGCCAAACGGATCAGGTTATTGTATGCGGTCAGCTTTAAAAAGGGGAGCAAACTACGGAAGTTGATCTTTTCTAAGCTGATCGTATATTTTTCTGTTTTAGCGCCCATCGTGGCATTCCTGAACGTATATTTTCCACTGGTAGCAGACATAATGATCGTTATTTTGATAATGGCAGAAACCAGAAAGATTGTAATGAGTAAGGCGCGCCTGCCGCGTGAATATCAACAGGATTTTGTTACCGCTTATTCCTGGCGAGGGATGTGGGTAGACGAGGAATTCGCCGAGCTTTACGCGGCCTATGCTTTGCAAGGTGACGTGTTCAGGCGACTGGCGGGATATAACGAAAAATTACGTGAAAAGTACGATATTTTGAAAAATAACGTCTTTTACGGCAAAGAGTATACGCGCGACGGGCTGGGAAACATAAGTTTATTGAAAACGGATAAAGAATCGACCGGAACAATACCGGTTACCGGC